>JAHKLG010000132.1 GCA_029856625.1 Candidatus Njordarchaeota archaeon
ATCCTCATTAGAGAATAAGAAATTCCAAAAATCTCGGAAGCTAAGTTTTATAACACTAACATCAGCACAAGTCGCGTTGCGGTTAATTTTCTTTTTTTCGTGCCCCCTACTGATAGAACTTATTATTAACTCTTGCTCAGAGGATATTCGAATTATTGGGATGTGATATCCTATCCCACTAACAACTTTTTTGAACTTAATATTTTCTCGGGGAAAAGGCGTATATTGAATATATTCGGCAGTTAATAACTCCTTATCATTAGTATCTGTAAAGCAGATGATAGAATCTTCCAGAAAAGGCACTCGCACAAAGGTATACGCTCTTAGAAGGTTTTCATCAAGCTTTACTATTAGTAAATACGGGTATTTAACATTAATTGGCAGAGCATAAATCATCCTGATTAAATCTACTATTGACTTTATTTGGATCCAATATATGTCCTCGATATCTTTCATTTCATTCATCCAGAACCAAAACCTAATAAGTACTAATAATGAGCTTCAAATAAATTTGCCCTTAACGAATTTTACTGTAACGAAAGTCTCTGGTATAGAATTAGAGAACACCACAATTAATATCCGTAAATCACGTCGTATCTTCTTCAAAAAGTATCTTGTATCAACATAATATTCCCAAACTCCGCCTAATGCTGGGATTATGCCTTCTCTCAGCCAGAGATTCGATGGTTCTCCAAAGTATTTTTGTTCATAAATTATCTTCTCCTTTCTCACTAATGATCGGACATGATTTATGACGATTACTGTATTTTGTTCTTTAACAAATTTTCTTAATAGTTCTCCAATCTGGACAATTCTTATCTGAAGTTCTTGAAGAATTTCCTCATCAGAGGTATCTCCTAAATCAAGAAAAATGTTTGGAATAGAATCTATTATTAATAAATTATCCTTAGAATCCCTTTTTAGAGAGATTACTTCAGAGAGCTTTTTAATAAAATCTGAAAAATCTAGGGGCGAGTAAAGATATACGCGAGATAATGCATCTTCTATTTCTCGTTCTGGAAATAATTTTAGTAAGTGTTCAGGATTAAAAGTACGATCTATATCAAAATACCAAGTGTAAACACTTTTTTTAATACACATATAACTAATCATCAATTGCTGAACTAGGAGAGATTTCCCTACGCCAGCTGAACCGCATATCTCAATGATTTCATAGGCTGGTAATCCCCCCAGAGAATCAATGCCAGCAATGCCTGTTTTAAGGTACTTTCCAGCCCCTCGGCATATATCTTGATTGAAAATTCCTTTCTTAGAAGACAATGATTTTCAACCTCGTCTTAATTATTTATTTCTTAGAATTATTATCAATAAATTACCCGCTATGGATGATCAATAAATATCCATTAACATCTGATATAATGCTCTACTTCTTAGTAGTTTACTGAATAGTTAGAAGATAAGATTAAAGCTTACAGAACGACTAAGATATAGAGAAAAAATATACTTAAGGGAATGGTAATAAACTTAGACATCATATATGCTTTAGATAAACCATATCCAGTTAAGATACCCGTTAAAAACAGCCCCGATAAGAACAGTGTTCTGGGAAATATAAGTAATGATGATAATTCTTGAAATGTAATGGAAAGGTTTTCAGTTATTTCTGGGAGAATGCTCATCATTGCTATGTTGCTTATAAAAACCCCCCATATAGTAGGCCATAATGAATAACTAAAAATTGCAAAACTTAGACTAAATTGAGTTTCTGCGCCCATGAGATCTAAGGAGAAATTAATAAGGAGAATATAAATAATACTACCAATAAAGCAAAGTAGAAAACTTAATAGGAGTGCTAGAGAGAATTCTAGAATTTTAGACAGAAGAGAGATCTTTGGAAGTAATTCTGATAAGAAATGATTAAGGACCAGAGAAAGTCTTAAAGTAAGTAGTACAGAAAGAATTACTAATAGAAGAGTCCCTCCACGGTTGTCAGGAGCTATCACGATTTCTGGATATACTTCGAAGGGTTTGATGAGGGCTTTTTTAATTCTATTCAGGATATCTTTAAATGTTAGCTCTTTAATAGCGCGAAATCTTATGATTAGTCTTAAGTCGTATCCGCAATAGGGACATATGGGGTATCCTACTGGTACACTTGACTTGCAATTAGGACACTTTATGCTAATCTCACTGCTCATTTTTTGTCTGCTCCCTCAATTCTCTTAAGAGAATTTCATTAATAATTTTCTTGTCAGTATGTCTTCTCAAGAAATCTCTCTCTATAGCTCTATTTCTTAGGTTTTTAGGATAGAGCCAAGGAATCCCATGTATTATGGGAAACCAACGTGAGCATTTTTTGCATAGAAGAATACCCTCTACTACAATTTTCTTCTCTCCATAATCATTTCTAATTCTTTTAACGTTGAATGCATATAATTGTAACTCTCCACCGCAGTCTGGACAAGCTAATATTTTTACGAGATCACTGCGCATTTTTTAATCCTCTGTTTGAGCATTAATCATTTCTAATATTTCAAGTATGAGAATCTCAAAATAATTGTCCTCTACAGCTATGGTCTCGGGCAGTCCTCTCTCATCGTATTTTAAGTTTAGTGCTTTTTTAATTTCTTCTAGTTCACTATAAATCCTAGCGATTATATGATAGCAATATTTCCTCCGCTGGAGTGTGTCGGGACGAGTTTTTAATAAAATATGAAATAAAAAGTCTGGGCAAGAACACAGAAATCGTTCCTCAAGAGTATCCTTATCGTAATATGAAGTAACGAGATATTCGAATTCTCGTCCAACGATTAACCATAAAACTTTTCCTGAGGGGATGAATATATATTTTTTAACATTGCCTTTTCTAGCAGCCTGTACTCCTTCAGCATATATTTCTGGAAAAATATTCTCATATCTCCGAAGGATTTCTGATAAGTATTTAAGGCGGTTAATCAGCTTTCTTCTCTCTTTCCACATTATCTTTTCACTGTCGCTTAAGTGACTGCATCCGCTTACGTCGCTCCGCTAGAACTTGCTTTAGCTGGCTCATCAATTCTTCTCTAGCGGATACCTTACTAATAGTGCTATTTGAGAATCCTGCTGAGGATTGTGGAGTAGAGGGTAAGGGTGGTTGGGAAGAAGATTGTGAGGAGGTACTCACATATTGCGGTTGAGAAACAGGAGTTTGTTGCTGAACATGTACTGGTGTTCCCTGAATAGGTTGAGAGGTCTGTTCCTTAGGAAATTGTTGCATAGATGGAGCTGTCTGCTGAATCTGTTGAGTACGAGGCTGTGGAGTTATTTGTTGAGATGTGCTAATAACGGGACTTGTTAATCTTTTTTCTATCTCAGCCGTTTTATTTTCTAGTTCGTCTAAAGAAGTATGAATGTCTTGAAGTATTATGATAAGTTGGTTAACTACCTCTTTTAGAAAAGTATCTATATCTGCAATCTCGTCTTTTATTCTTTGATATTCCTTAGTTACTTCTTCTAACTTTTCCTTAATGGATTCCCAAAGTTCTTTAGGGCTCCTAGGCGAATCCTTAGGAAGGTTTTTGTTCAACATAAGCCACCTCCAATACCTTATAATTTAAGGTATATGTAGTAAATAAAAATAGATGCATCATAGCTTTCGTCTCCAGAACAAATTATTCATTTTCCAAATAGGAATATTTATTATCACCGTATATCGGTCTATTTTCCTAGAATTGTATAGTTACCATAACTTAATCTTTTAAGCCGCTTTTCCTCAGCTAAGAATAAATTCCGGATAGCTTTAGGTTAGTAAATATTATGGAGGTTAAAATATGGGTTACGTAAAATGGTTAGGTCATGCGTGTTTTGAAATTGAGCTTGACGGAGCTTTAATTTATATTGATCCATGGATTACGAATCCTAAATCACCTGTAACAATCAATGATATCAAAAAAGTGGACTATGTTTTCGTTACGCATGATCATGGAGACCATCTCGGAGAAGCGTTTGAGATAGCAAAAAAGTTTAATGCTGCCTTCATAAGCATCTATGAACTAGCTGTTAAAGCCCAAAAGGAGGGCATAAAAAATGTGATAGGAGCAAATATTGGGGGGCCTATTAAGGTAGGTGACTTAACCGCTTACCTAGTTCCAGCTTTGCATTCATGCTCTGCTGGGGCCCCAGTTGGTATCATCATAAAAGGAAAAGAGGCAACGATTTATCACGCAGGAGATACAGGAGTTTTTCTTGATATGCAATTGATCAGGGAACTATATCAGCCAGATATAGCATTACTTCCAATTGGAGGACACTTTACAATGGGACCCATTGAGGCAGCAAAAGCGGTTGAGCTTATTAAACCAAAGGTAGTAATACCAATGCATTATCAAACCTTTGATGTTATTTCGGGTGACC
>JAHKLG010000133.1 GCA_029856625.1 Candidatus Njordarchaeota archaeon
AACAAGAAATCTCTCTGATGAACTTTTAGATAAAGTATTTATAATACGGTTAATATCTCCATTACCAATTAATGCGGTGCAGAGCTCCCTTTTCCTAGAAATCTCAATAATGGCTTTTTCTACATCTTCGGAGACATCTCCTATAATAATAATGTTATTTATTCCAGACCTCTTAAGTGCTAAGAATAACCTCTCAATAAGAGGAAGACCCAATACTTCCCTCAATAATATGGGCTTGCCTTTTTGATCCCGCGGGATATCTCTAAGGAATAATAACGCACTAATACGCGCCATATCTGTCACCTCCAGCAGGATAGTGGTAGAAAGGAATTAAGGAGGAGAGCTGGATTAGGAGTTATGGAGAATACTAACTGGTAAAAGAGCACTATAAGATAATCACTATGATGCTATTCCTAATACAGTTACTTATGCTACATCTTATATTAAAAGCTAATGTTTGAGGATACTCTTCAGATTTACAATGTGCAAATTTGCTTGTTAATAAACGTTTCACAAGGATTATTTCCCAGATTAGACCAGGAGACAATATCTTCACAGAAGCGGAAGCCTACTTTTCTATTTTTTATCACATCTGACTTACTGAATTTTTAGAGCCTCTTCAAGAATCTTCTAGCTTATAGAAAGTATGCAAAATGAGCTAGTTTTATGGCAAATCGATAGATCAGATGAGAGATACTTATAACTTTAGTAAATGCTTAAGCCATATAATCGAAAGTAGTATTGCCAATATTTCAATGAAATAACTTATTCTGGTGCACATTATGATTTACTGGAATGAATATACTTGGGATGAAATCCAAAACTTGTTAGATAAAATAAAAGCTGTTATCTTGCCCATTGGTAGTTGTGAACAACACTCTCTTCATCTGCCTCTCGGGATGGACTCATTCAGCGCTATTAAGCTCTCTGAGAAGATAGCTAAGGCCCTCGAAGAAAAAGTCTTGGTGCTTCCCCCTATCTTATATGGAGTCTCTCCTCATCACATGAATTTCCCTGGCACAATTACATTGTCAAGCGATACACTAATAAACATTGTTCTCGACATTGCAAGAAGCCTAAAACATCATGGAGTAAATAAACTCATCATTATTAATGGTCATGGAGGAAATACTGCACCCCTAACTATTGCTTTAAGAAAGATAAGGGAGGAAGTGGGGATAGAAGCTGTTCTAATTAACCCATGGGAATTAATAAGTGATGTAATCATGGATACCTTGGAAAGTACTGTATGGGGTCATGCTTGCGAATTCGAGACTAGCGAGGCACTCGTCATAATCCCCAATATGGTTAGAGTTAATAAGATAAAGAAACCGAAAATAAAAGAGCAGAAAGCCCCATACATGACAATTTGGGAAAAGGTAAAGGTTTTATGGCCTTGGAATACTGATGAATTAACAGATACTGGCTCAATAGGAGATCCAACAAAAGCAAGTAGAGAAAAGGGAGAAAAACTATTTAACGCAATGTTCGAGCGTACCTTAGAGTTTATCACTCATTTCATAAAGGAGTAGTATTGGACAAAAAATGAGTAACATCAAACGAGATGAAGTCCCCAAAAATGGGGAAAATAGAATCATTAAAGTTTCAGTCCCGAAAATGGGGAGAAAACTTCTACAACGTTATATTACATGGCCATTAAGTCCGTAACTTGGACATGAGTTCGCTATATTAAACATTTTGCGAGGTTTACGCTATATACACACTCTGAACACGTCGGTGTATTCCCATAGCAGTCCATCAAGTTTTCCTTTACATACCAGCACCCTAATGATGAGTAGAGGCAATCACCGCACCAGGGCATACTTTTTGAAATATTACTTACATTCTCTCTAAATCTTACATATTCCTCCTTATTCCAGACATTTTTAACAGTTTCCGTCTTTAGGTCACCAAAAGTTATTGCATGAATCCATTTATCGTGATTATTTATATAGAAGCTATGTTCGTGAATATAGTTCATGCAGGGTACTACTTTTCCATCCCATCTTATTACCATTACTTCATTCTTTATGTAAGGGCACTCGCGTTTTCGACCATCAGGGAAAATACTCGGTAATTCTAGTCGAATCCCATATTTTTTGGCAATTCTTCGAGATGCCTCAAAAATTTCCTCGATTTTTTTAAGATACTTCATTAATGGTTTCGCTTCCAACATCATGGGTAGATTTATTTCAAGATTCATGTCCTCTGCTTTCTTCCATATTTCCCTCAGTACTCTCGAAGCGGATAATGATACATATTGTCCATAGGCTGCTCCAAGCTCCTCATATATAGCCTTCAGAACTAGAGGCCATCCCTCCTTTATTACCTCGCCAGCTACTCGAAGAGCGTCGCCCGTGAACGATGGATATAATATTTCTCTATACATGGATTCTGAGTAGGGCAGGAGATGAGAAACCACTACATAGTCTATATTTAACTCACCAGCTTTCTCAACCAGATCTGGCAGATCTTCCACATTTGATCTCATTACTACACTTGAAATCCCTATCTTCAAATCATTATTTTTCTTCAAATCAAGAAGATGGACCAGATTTCTAAAAATGATCTTTGATTGCGCTCCTAATCTAATTTTCTCGAGCTTAGAGAAATCTGTCGTATCAATTGAGAAAGCGATTTCGTTCACATGATATTTCTCAACAATGATATTACTTATTTTCTCATTAAGAAGAGAACCATTTGTCACAAAGAATATTTCAGAATCCCTAGGGAGATATCTTCTCGCAATATCTAGGAAGTCGAGGAAATTAGGATGCACTAGTGATTCCCCATCACCATAAAGAGTTAGCCTACTAATATGTGGAAACGCTTCCTTTGCTATCTTTTCGAAGAGTTCTGGTGTCATGTATCCGATTTTTGACTTCCAGAAATGTCTTATACAGAAAAAACAATTGAAATTGCATGCGTTAGTAGGTTCTATCTGAATAATCCGTGGATACTCCAACCAAAACACCACTTCAACTTAATGTAATTAAAGATAAACTGAGTTATAGAAAAGTACCCATTAAAAAATATTTGCATGTGTTTTTCAAAAAATTTGGGAAAAGATTCGAAACATTAAAATAGAGTATATCCTATCCTACAAGTGATATTACATTCTCCTATAATTAATCTGCGTAAAAATAAAGTAAAAAGGGGCGAAATATATATGGCTGGCGGTTATATGGGTAAAATTCTCGAAGTAAATCTGACCGATAAGACGCTAAGAGATATCCCCATCAATGAAGAAGTAGCAAGAAAATATCTCGGAGGCAAGGGATACGCACTATGGATTCTCTATAATGACTTAAAGGAATTGGAGAAGAAGGGAATATCACCAAAGGACATAGATCCATTTGGCCCTGAAAACACATTAATCTTTGCAACAGGACCAGCAACTGGCACCCCATTCCCAAGCTCTGGGAGATATCACGTTATGGCTCTAAAATCCCCACTAACGGGAGGCGTAGCAAGCGCTAACTCTGGAGGAGAGTTCGGTCCTTATCTAAAGTTTGCTGGCTATGACATGATTGTAATTCGTGGAAAATCTGATACTCCTGTATATTTAACTATTATTGATGGTCATGCAGAACTCCACGATGCATCTGATCTTTGGGGCAAAAATGTATTCGACACAATAGATATACTGAAAGCTAGGCATGGGGATAAAAACTCAAGCGTAGCATGTATTGGCCCTGCTGGAGAGAATCTAGTATTGATTTCATGCATAATGAACGATTATCACAGAGCTGCTGGAAGAACTGGCGTGGGTGCTGTGATGGGTTCAAAGAAACTTAAGGCAATTTACGTACGTGGATCGCAGAAACCCCCAATTGCACGCGAAGATGAACTAAAAGAAAAGGTAGCAAAGTATTTGAAGATAATGAAAGAGAACTCCGTTACTGGTCAGGGATTACCCAAGTATGGAACTGCAATACTAGTAAACATAATTAATGGAATTGGAGGATTACCCTATAAGAACTGGCAGGGTGCATGGAGTCCAGACGCTGACAAAATCAGTGGAGAAACCCTAGAAGCAATATACTTAATAAAGAGAAGACCTTGTTGGGGCTGCCCAGTCGGTTGTGGTAGAGTCACAAAAGTAGAGAAAGGGCCCTTCCAGATACTATATAGTGAGGGGCCTGAATACGAAAGCATATGGGCTCTTGGCCAAACAACTGGAGTATTTAACTTGGAGGCTCTAATAAAAGCTAATCACTATTGTGATGAATTCGGCTTAGATACTATCTCTATGGGTTCGACAATAGCTGCCGCAATGGAGCTTGTGGAGAAAGGATACATACCTGAAGAAGAACTTCAAGGCCTCGATTTAAGATTCGGTAATGATGCCG
>JAHKLG010000134.1 GCA_029856625.1 Candidatus Njordarchaeota archaeon
ATAGGCGCGCATTTATAGTCTCACCTTACTAAGTCATAGCAAAAATAGATAAGTTTTAGGGATTTAAATAATTTGTACACAATCCAATAAATATTAGCAGTCTCTTTTTCTATAAGAAAGAGTTATTCTGGAAAGTATACCATATCATAGTCTCTCTCAAGAATTATTTGTATGCCCTATTTGTATGCTTTTACAAAATACTAATAAAGAAACAAAGCCATTGGTAACATAGGAGTGATCCTTCCTTATTCCTTCTTGAGGAAATCATCAGCGGTGATGCCTTATTGCCACGCGCAATCAAGAAGATAGATAGAAGAATTTGGCATCATCCTATTCTAGAATTTAAAAGAGGCCGAAAAATAAAGTTCTATTTTGAAAATCAGGAAGTGGAAGGCTATGAAGGAGAATCAGTAGCTATTGCTCTCTATGCTAATGGAATTGATGTGTTATCTTGGACTCCAGAAGGAAGGCCTAGAGGAGCCTTTTGTATGATAGGAAAATGCAGCAGTTGTTTCATGATAGTAGATGGAATTCCAAATGTTAGAACCTGTAGAGAACCAGTGAGAGAAGGAATGCATATAAGCCGTCAGAGAGGGCTTCCTCCCATACCAGAAATAAAGAAAAGGAGGGAGGAAAAAGTAGAGGAAGAGATTATCGAAACCGATTTCTTAATCATTGGAGGAGGGCCAGCTGGATTATCGGCAGCGCTTAAAGCGGCAGAATATGGATTAAGGGTTATTCTTGTAGAAGATCATTTTAAGCTTGGAGGTCAACTAGTAAAACAAACGCATAAGTTCTTTGGATCCAAGGAACTTTTTGGTGGTTTAAGAGGATTCCAGATTGCAGAAACTTTAGCCAAAAAGGTAATGGAGAATAAAAATATTCGAGTTTTATTAGAAACGACTGCATACGGCATTTTTAGGGATGGATGGATTGGCCTTGCTTCAAAGAATAAGCATTACAAAGTGAGGGCAAAAACGATTCTTTTCGCTACGGGCGCTTATGAAAATTACCTAGCATTTCCTGGAAATGACTTACCGGGAGTAATGGGTGCTGGTGGTGCTCAAACAATAATGAACGAGTATGGAGTAAAACCGGGAAATAATGCTCTCGTTGTAGGGGCTGGTAATGTGGGATTAATCATTGCTTATCAGTTATTACAAGCAGGGGTTAACGTAAAGGCTATTGTGGAGATAATGCCTCAGATTGGGGGATGGGCAGTACATGCTGCTAAGGTGAGGAGATATGGAGTGCCAATATACACACAACATACTATCAAGAGGGTATGGGGAGAAGAAAGAGTAGAAGGCGCAACGATCGTAAAGGTGGACAAGAAATTTCAGCCAATACCAGGTACTGAAAAAGATATTGAGTGTGATCTCGTCTTATTAGCGGTAGGATTAACCCCAGATGTGAGTCTTCTAAAACAGATGGGAGCAAAAATGGCATGGGTTCCAGAGCTTGGGGGCTTAGTAGCATATAGAACAAAGTACATGGAAACAACTATTCCCGGAGTCTTCATTGCGGGTGATGTAAAAGGTATCGAGGAAGCAACGGTAGCAATGATAGAGGGACAAATTGCAGCACTATCAGCAGTATTAAGAGTAAAGAAAAATGATCAGAAAGCCATTGAAGAGCGTGAAAAATTAGTCAGAATTCTTGAAGAATATAGACAATCTCCCCTCTTAGCTAGGGTAAGAGAAGGAATAAAGAAGGTCCTGATTAAGGAAGGTGAGGGTGCATGACTTCTGAGAAAATACCCAGATACAGAGTGGATGGTATAATTTCCCTAGAAGTGATTAAAGAGCTAGGCTTATTCCCTCCAGAGGAGAGGCTAAAGAAGGGGCCGGTTGTCCTAATAGAATGTCCTGAGAAGATCCCCTGCAACATATGTGTAAGCGCATGTCCATTCGGAGCAATATCAATGGATTCAATAATAGATATCCCGAAAGTGGATTGGGATAAATGTACGGGATGTGCTACATGTGTTGCCCTCTGTCCAGGTCTAGCAATATTTGTAGTTGATCTCTCTAAGGAAGATAAAGCCTATATCACGGTTCCACACGAATTCATTCCAGCTCCAGACGTAGGAGAGGAGGTCATTTTACTGAATAAAGAGGGGAAGAGGGTCGGGAAAGGAAAAGTGGTAAGGGTCTTTGAGCGTAATAAAACGTATGTCGTGACTGTAGAGGTGCCTAGAGAACTTGTTTTTGAGGTGAGAGCAATATGGGTGGAGAGGAGGAAGTAACGAGAAAAGAACACCCAATAATTATTTGTAGATGTGAAAATGTTACATTAGATCAAATAGAGAAAGCCATAGAGGAGGGAATAACTGATTTGGAGCTTCTAAAGAGGAAGCTTAGAATCGGTATGGGTCCTTGTCAGGGGAGAACATGCCTTCCATTAGTCATTAGGATACTCGCTAGAAAATTAAAGAAGAAACCCGAAGATCTTCTAATACCCACTTCGAGGCCCCCCATCACTCCAATTCCACTGCGAATATTCTTAGCGAGAGGTGATAAGGAAAATGAGAGCTGAAACGGTTATAATTGGTGGTGGAATCGTAGGTCTCTCAATAGCTTACCACTTAGCAACTATGGGACATAACGATACAATAGTTCTAGAGCAGCACTATCTAGGAAGCGGTGGTACTTTCAGATGCGCTACTGGTATTAGAGCATCATTCACAACTGAGGAGCATATAGTTCTTCTAAGAAAAAGCATAGATCTATGGAAAGAACTCTCTGAGAAATTAGGATTTTATTACCTTAGAGGAGGTTATGTGTGGTTACTAAGGACTGAGGAACAATTAAAAGCTTTCAGCGAATTTTCGAAAATTCATAATAAATATGGGGTACCAACGAAAATTGTAGAACCAGAGGAGATCAGAGAACTTGTTCCAACAATAAATACAGAAGGGATAATCGCTGGTCTTTATGATTCTCTGGCTGGGAAAGCAAATCCATTTGAGGCAGTGGTTTCATTAGCTAAAGCATCTAAAGAGATGGGAGTTAAGATATATATCCAAACAAGGGCTGAGAAAATAATTGTTGAAAAAGGTAAAGTGAAGGGGGTTAAATCTACCGTAGGGGATATCCAAGCAAAGAATGTGGTAATCGCCGCAGGTTATGGTTCGAGAGAGATAGCAAAAACAGCTGGACTAAATTTACCGCTTAAGAATCTTCCTCGCCATGCCTTAGTTACAGAGAAGTTCCGAGAAGTATTTAAGCCCTTAGTGATTGATTGGACAACCAGTAGTTATATTGTCCAAACTAATGCAGGGACCTTCATAATTGGGGCTGATGTAGAGGAAGAGCCGGATAAAAAAGCATTGCCTAGAATAGATTATATTCCAACAGCAGCGAGGATAATGGTGAAAATTTTCCCATGGCTTAAATACGTAAACGTGTTGAGGTATTGGACGGGTTACTATGTTATGAGTCCAGATAAGCATCCAATTCTTGGTCCAGTAAAGGGATTTGAAGGATTGTACTTAGCGACGGGATTTAGTGGACATGGCTTCATGATGGCGCCCATTGTAGGAAAAGTTTTAGCTGAATGGATAATATACGGAAAACCATCGATACCACAAGCCGAGAGATTGACCCTTGAGAGAATTGAGAAAGGAGAACTAATACTAGAGAAAGCTGTGTTTGGTTAGGGTTCTGGAGCTATACTTAATCCTTGTACGGTTAAAATAATGACGAGCAATCTCTTTAATTCTTTCTCAATCTTTTTACCCCTATTAAGAATCCCTTCAAATAGTTCTTTGTTGGCTTCTTCTAGAAGATCTCTAAGCATCTTATATAGAGAGATAGCTAGTTCGCGGAGCACATTACAGCGCAAACATAGTTGATTCTGAATCTTTAAAGAGCATACATTAAGCATTTTTTCGATATAATTTAAGACAAGTTCTCTCTGATCCTCAAGGGAGCGTTTGAATTCATAACACTCCTTACATAGCATGGCTTCAGGGGACTCACACGACTCACAAATTAGTCGCCTGCATTTAATGCATATAGTCTTCGCAGTTTTCTTACCGCAAAGCTCGCATTTCTCCATAGAGAACACCACTATTACAAGCGTTTGTTTTAAGCGTTTCCCCGTTAAGTATACTATCATTAATGTATGAAAAAACCGAATAAGCTTAGTAAAGAATTAATCCTCTAAAAATACTTCTTCGTAATTCACTAACCAAGACATTATAAATAATTCCACATTCTTTTTTAGGAGGGAGTAAAATGGCTTATTATGCATGCATCAGAGCAAATGCTTCTTTCCCTAAGGTATTTTCTATAATTGCAACAAGTTTCGGTAATGTTCACA
>JAHKLG010000135.1 GCA_029856625.1 Candidatus Njordarchaeota archaeon
CCTCTTCAACACTAACCAACATTAGTCCCTTTTATCATTCCTTAACTTTGAATATTTTCACTTAATTCCGGAATGCTAATAAATATTCACATAACTCAGGCATATTAAGAATCAAATACATTCTTTATTGCAATAATAGACAATTTCTTTAAGGCACCTAGTAGACTTCGTAGCCGATTTTATCAAACTCGGTTTCTGGATACCAGTCCTCTATCTCCAGATACCCCTTTTCTCACCACAGAGAATTATTAGAGGTTCCGCTTTACTAGTTCTCTATACTCTTTAGAGATTTATTTTCATTTTGATGAGATACCCTTTGGTTAATAGCTGGAGAATTAAGATATAATCAAATGATGGAGATCTTAAAGCAGAATTTCCTAGCTCTTATAAATGAGTTCATATACCCGTAAGTCACTCTCCAGCATTTTTCGAATCAGGCCAGATCTTCCACTGTATATACTCTTACTCCATTAGCTTCCGCAAATTCTCTGGCCTTCTCTTCAATAAAAGGCGTAACTATTACTAAACTAGGTTTAACATTCCTGACCTTCTCATATAGTTCTTTAATACGAAGCAATTCTGTCACATCACTTTTCCTCACGTGAGACTTTATCTCAACAAGAATATGCTCCTTGTCCCTTATAACTAAATCAACCTCAATCCTAGCTGGCCTCCCATAAACAATACCCTCCTTATCAAATGTCTCCCATCGAGAAACTCTGACACCAAACTTCTCCGAAAGCAAACCTCTTAAAGCATTACGAATCGCAGACTCGCTCATTACACCCCAACGAGCACCCAAGGAAGATAATTTGATATCAAAAGCCCGCATACCTCTATTAAAGTCTTCGCGGAGCTCCTCCATCCGCCTCTCGAAGGCCTCCATTCGCCTCTCAAGCGTCTCCATACGTCTCCCAAAAGCTTCTAACTGCCTATTAAAGTCTTCGCGCAATTTCTTTATCTCTTCGAGTATTCTATTAGTCTCTTCTCTCGTCACAAATCCTGTAGCAAGGGCCCCTATTAGAGCTAATTTGAATTCCTCATCAGTTCTTAGGAGCCTTAAGAAATCATCCTTTAGCTTCTTAAGAGACATTTAGCTCCACCAGATATCTCGCATCAGGGTTTTTCTCTTAATGATATCTTCCTTGCGATAAAATATTTAAGTGATCATTATTACTTATACAAAGAACGCTCCCTATTTCTAAAAATCTGATAAAACATAAATCATCCTTTATTCTTTCTGGATTACCAGAGGATAAAAATTATGATTGTGATTAATTGTGGGGATTTATTTTGGTGGCCTTAGTAATTGATCCGCGCACCGGTCTGGCTGGTGATATGTTTATTGGAGCTCTTATTGATTTAGGTGTGGATGTTTTCTCCATTATTGATACTTTTTCTGAGATAGCGGAGGTTAATATTAATCGCGAGACCGAGGGTGTCCAAGTTAAAGTTATTCCCAAGTTTGATGAGTTAAGCTTTAATGAAGCATTGGATCTCTTAAAGCGGATTTGCGATTTGTTATCAATGAATGAGAAATTTAAGCAATTAGCTATTCGAATAGTTAAAATTCTCTTTGAGGCTGAGGAGTGGGCTCATAAGGAGTATAAGATAGGTCATCCAGGGGTTTTACATGAAGCCTCAGATATTATAGTGGATGCTTCGTTATCAGCATATGCTCTCCAACAATTAAGAGCCTCCGAGATTTACTGTTTGTATCCAGTCTATTATGGTGGTGGAGTAGTTCATTTCTCGCATGGAGTTTTCGAAGTTCCAGCGCCAGCTACTAGATACATCATATCAAAGTATAATATTCCAGCGGAGAGGGGTCCTGTGGACACGGAGTTATTAACTCCTACTGGAGCCGCAATTCTCGCAGCCCTACAACCACTTTATCTTCATAGACTTGATCTTAGGAAAAATTTCGAAATTATATCGTCTGGTAAGGGTAGAGGGGCTAAAAAGCTCCCAATTCCCAATGTTCTGAGGGTTTATTTAGCCAAGAAAAGGGGTGAAGTGTTCTTAGAGAAGGTTATTGAGCTAGAAACTAATTTAGATGATGTCTCTCCAGAGGTAATTGGTGATTTATTCTCCAGCATTCCAGAGGCATTAGATATTCAAGTAGTCCCGGTGATCGGTAAGAAGAATAGGCCAGCCTACCTCTTGAGGGTATGGTGTTATGAGGAGGATGAGAAGGAAGTTGTGAATGAGATCTTTCGCTTAACTGGTACTCTTGGAATAAGGAGATATGTTATTGAGCGTTATGTTAGGCCTAGGTGGGTAAAAGTAAAAAAGATTAGAGTTCGTGGCAAGGAGTTTATTATCCGATTTAAGGATTCTAAGCCAGAACATGAGGATTTGTTAAGAATATCACGTGAAACCGGATTATCAGTGGTGGAGTTAGAGAGGATGATTCTTAGTGGGGATATAGAGGTGGTTAATGAGTGATAACTAAGGATCTCCATGAGAAAGTTGCAAAGATAAGGGAGTTATTTCAAGGTAAGCGCGTAGTTGTTTGTTTATCGGGAGGAGTAGATTCATCGACGATGCTGGTACTGGCCAAGATGTTTGCGAAAGAAGTTATTGCTGTAACGTTTGTTTCGGAGAATTTTAGAGATGATCTCATGGAGAGAGCTAAGAGTTTAACGAGACGTCTTGGAGTAAGGCATTACTTATTAACCCATGATGTATTTAGTATCCCAGAATTCGTTAAGAACGTACCGGATAAGTGTTATTATTGCAAAAGAGCGATGTGTGAGAAAGTTAAGAAGCTTGCGGATTCGTTGGGTTTTGATATGATAGTGGATGGGTCAAATCTCTCTGACCTATTAGATGTTAGGCATGGAATGAGAGCTCTTGAGGAATTCGGAGTTGTGAGCCCATACATTCTTGCAGGTATCACGAAGGAAGAGATAAGAAAATTAGCGCGAAGCCTTGGCCTTGAATGGTACGATGATCCTCCAGAATCATGTTATGCTATGAGAGTTATGAGGGGGTTAGAGGTTACTAGAGAGAAAATAAGAAGAATTAAGAAGGCAGAAGAGTTTCTGAGAAAAACATTTAACTTTAGACTAGTTAGAGTCCGCGATCACGGAGATCTCGCAAGGATAGAATTGTTACCAGAAGATATCTACTCCCTAAAACCCAAAACCTTCGCACTGATTGCTAAGAAATTAAAAGACCTCGGATACAAATTCGTCACACTTGACCTAGCGGGTTATCATGAATCACTCCTAAAGACCAAGAAAATTCAGGAGAATGCCTTAAAGCTTTAAAAATTGTTAGAACATTTAATAAAGGTTAGAATATTCCAGATTATTTAGGTGAATTGAGCTGGAGTTAGAAGTTAGATCCAAAGTCGGAAAAAAACGCGTCATAGTCATACCTAAAAAGATCGCTGAAAAGATCGGTTTAAAAGAAGGAATGAGAATTAAAATCTGTGCTCGCGAGGATGAGATAATAATTAAACCAATTGTGGATGCTATAGAATTATCTCTAAAAGGGAAGAAAATCGCGAGGATAACCCTAGAGGAACTTGAGGAGGATTCTATTGAGTTCCAAGAAAAATACATCAAGTAAGCCTCGCTTACTAATTGATACATCATTTCTTTTACCAGCATTAGGCATTGATGTTGAGGAGGAAGTATACAAGGCGATAGCTAAATTTAGAAACTTCGAAATATATTACATAGAAGCTAGCTTAATTGAGGCAATGTGGTCCATAATAAAGCGAGTGAGAATAGAGGACAGAAAGATTATTAGAAAAGGACTAGAGGGGATTAGAGATACGTACCATAAGCTAGATCTACCGATGAGCGCTCTACTAAAAGCATGGGAAATTTATAAGAATGCGCATAGAGACTACATAGACGCTCTACTTTACTCTGTATCAATCCTAGAAGGAATACCCCTCCTAACTATTGACAAAACCTTAAAGAGAAACTTAGAAAAAGCCAACTATCCTACTGACAATGTTCTCTTCCCCAGCGACATCATATAGGCTCACAGCCCCACTTTCAAAATTAGCCTAGCCATGCTTAAAAAGCACAAAAACGTATGCTCATGAAAAAATTCATCATAGTATTACGAATAAGGGGTTAATAACCAAAACCAGCTAAGATACTTCTAAGAACAGGGGCTAGCATCTTTAATGTAGCTTTACAGCATTTTGTTTTCGCCCCGCAAAACGAAGCTTTCAGCCATAAATCTTTTTCACTATTAGTGCTGCGATATAGCCGGCTCCGAATCCGTTGTCGATATTAACTACTGCTACTCCTGGGGAACAGGAGTTTAAGGCAGATAGTAAAGCTGCTAAACCACCTA
>JAHKLG010000136.1 GCA_029856625.1 Candidatus Njordarchaeota archaeon
AGTATTTATGGATGGGAAATATTTCTATTTTGTTTATTTATTTTTGGTTAATGGGGGTGCTTTCTATTGTCTTCCTCATTGCTAGCTGTGATAAAGAAGAATAAAGATCTTATTAGACCTGCTCTTATAGATTTTCTCAGAAAGAGGAAGGCTGAGTTGTTAAGGGAGCTGAGGGACATAGAAGCGAAGATTAGAGAATATGAAGATAAGTGGGGGGACTTCGAGGAGTTTGAGGAGAAGCTTTCTGAAGGTTTTGAGTCCCATGAAACCTGGTTCGAATGGAAAGCTCTTCTGAGGCTGCACAAAGAGATCAGTGAGGAGATCGAAAATATTGATAGAGCGCTTGAGGAGATTATTAGAGAATTATAAGGAAATAATAGCTAATATAGAATCCCTAAGCCTAACTACTAAGGGGAAATGTACTATTCTCCGCTTAAAGGTTATCCTCATCGATCAGTCTAGAGTATACATAAGAGAAATATGGAGAGGTGGTTCCTTAGTTGACTATAGCTATTGGTGGGTAAGCAGTGATGACTCTCCAATAGAAGGCTGGGATAATGCCCCGCACCACCCGGAGATTCCAACATATCCGCACCACAAACATACAAAGGAAGGAGTAAAAGAACTTCGCAACCCTCAACTTGAAGAATTCTTCAAAATGTTAAGAAATGGTATACTACAACCGATAGAATAATCAGTTTTCTCTAACTGAAAACATCCATATTAGGACAAAATAATTTTATGAAATATAGAACATAAAGATTTCCCACCCATAAATACTTGCCCCAGATATAATATAGTTACTATTAGTACATGTGATCTCATAATAAATTACAATTTGTTTTTATCTATGGAAGGTAGGTTCTATGAGGAAGATCCTTATTATTGTGGGTCCAGAATTTGAGGATATAGAGGTTCTGTATCCGCTGTATAGGTTTCGTGAGGAGGGTTGGGAAGTTCACATTGCCTCATATACCGAAGAGCTCGTGGGCAAATTTGGCTACAGAATCAAGGTGGATAAGCTACTAAAAGAGGTTAATCCGGAGGAGTATGATGTCCTAGTGATTCCAGGAGGTCATGGCCCAGAGGGAATCAGGTTGTTCGCGAAGGAGGATGCTGTTAGGATAATCAGATATTTTGATGAGAATAAGAAGCCGATATTAGCAATTTGTCATGGACCACAGCTTCTCATCTCGGCGGGGATAGTGAGAGGAAGAAGATTAACGAGTTTTTGGGGAATTAAAGATGATCTGATGGCTGCTGGAGCAGAATGGATTGATTCCGAAGTCGTAGTTGATAGGAATCTCATCACCGCAAGAATACCCAGAGATATACCTGCTTGGATTAGAGAAGCGATGAAACTTATAAAATAGCAATTTCCTCATCCATAAATACTTGCCCCAGATATAATATAATTTATTATGAGATTACATGTACTATTGGTATAGATCTCTTGGGTCTATTCTCTTTATTCCTTTGATTTTATCGTACACAGAATCTGTTGATATTATTGTATTGTCTGGGCACTCGGGACTTAAAGCATGTGCTGCGTATATAGCGTCGAAGAATGATGATATATTGTATGTCTGCACCAACGATACTGCCAAAATGTAGGTCTCGGGGTTTGGATCTAAAAACCTTACATTCTTGAGAGACCTTATCCTCGCGAAGTTAGCCTGTATAGTATCTAGTGTCGTAAATTCTGACATGACGTAATAAAGTTCATGAAAGACCTCTGAGGGGATCTGAACAACTCCGAATCTTCCAGCCTCAACATCCTTTATTATTCTATCAGCTATTGGTTTTAGCCAGTCTTTCTTCTTTATATGGGCTATCAATATGTCACTCTCTATTAGCACCTCTCAAACCCCTCCTATGCAACCTTCGCAGTGCATCAATTTTAGCCTTATGCTCGGCTATTTTCTTCAATGACTCTCTCTCCATGTCAATATCTATCTCCACTACACCCTTAGGAACAGGAATTAGGAGATATGAGGAACCCATAGGAACCAATATAACCTCATTCGTCTCTAACTTAATGCTTTTTGGTAGGTATATTCTACGGCGAGAGTCAATCTTTAATATCACCAGCAACACCCCCAAATAATAATTAATTATTCCCGAAATATTTATAGGAATTTGGGAAAAATCATTATCTTTGGGATTCGCAAGAGTTGTAGGTTCATGGATTCCTACCTTGCATTTTGAATTCTAGGCTACGAAACTTTTTCATAGAATAATGGATTTACTGGGTTTTCTGTGGGCTTTTTCTCCCTTCAGAAACCTTAATAGTACAATAATCTTGTTGTTCTTGTCGAATAGAACAGTATTCTATATTTCCTAATCTTTAATCTATAGAAATCTTTATATCCCTTAAGTTTCCTGATATTGAGGTTGAAGATTAATGGGGGTGGCCTCAAGCACATCAATCAATTCTTTGACTCTTTGTTCTGCCTATTTCTCAACAATTTAGATGCTAAAATCTTAATTGAGATCATTGATGAGAAACCATTATAGCGGCATGTAGCCATGGGTGGCGTGTGTAGTTTCCTAAAACATTCTTCTTTGTGGCTCACCAGTGTGGGAATTTTATCTTCTTAGCAAGTAGCCTTATGGCTTCTCCCGACATTATTACTATACTGTTTCTGACGGCGTGGGTGATTAGTGGGAGTTTTGGTTTTCCCTTCTCGATTATGATTAATCCTTGTCCATTTATCCTTCTAGCTATTCTGGATATCCTATTAATATCGGTTTTGTTCAGTCCGGACCAATCCAGTTTTATCTCTACGATAATGGGTTTCTTCTTTGTAATTATTAGTAGGTCGAAATCTTCTTGGATGCCATATTTTTTCTTTGCGTTCTTTGGTTTTAGGATTTCTACTGGTGTGAATCTGATTTCTTGGGCGCTTCCATAGAGGAATGTTCCGCCTGTATCATCCCATATTATCACTTCGGCTCCTCTCTTTGCGTATTCTCTAAGCAGTTCGCTAATGTAGCTTTCTAAAGCTATTCCGAGTTTCCTAGCCATCACATTGCAGACATCGCGCTCGGGAGGGACTTTTAACTCTATCCATAGTGGTAGTAGTGGATACTTTATTTTATACAATGCTCTTCTCCCGATCTTCCTCTTCTCAACGATATCACACTTTACAAGCTCCTCTACCAGGACATATGCTGAGTCAACATCCATCCTGAGGCTGGAAGCTATCTCGTTAGTCGTTTTCTCATCGAGACCTAGGGTTTTTAGTACTTGTACTAATAATGTATAATCCCTCTTAGACACCTCAGCAACGAACTTTATGACGTTCTCAAAGAAATCATCGAATTCTCCCTCTCTAATAAGTCTAGTCGCGATATCAAGCACAGGCTCGCCTTCCTTATAGCTACTGGCAAGAACCTCAAGTATCTTGGGCACTCCGCCACTAAGGGAATATATTAACTCGCAATCACTCATGGGGATAGTAGAGTTTATCCTCCTAATGAACTCTATCGATGTATCCTTATCAAAAGGCTTTACCATATACTTTTTGAGAACAGCAATTAGTGGGCTTTCAGCCTTCCTAGGTCTAACAATGGTCTCCCTGACCTTCTCCCAACCCATACTCGTAGAGAGTATCCAAAAAGCTTTTTTAGCTTCAATAACATCCTTAAGTAGGCCTAGAACATCATCTAATACAAGCTCCTTCTTCATTCCCTTTTCCCTGGAAATCCTAGTCGATATTTTCTCCACAAAAATATGGAACTCATCTAGCACAATTGCCTTCCTATCAGTTTTCTCGGCGAGAGATAGTAATGCATCAAACGCCTTCCTAAGCACAAACATAGGGTCGTTCTCATCAAGAAAATACTTGTACTTAACCCTAAGATCATTGGGCAGAAAATCTAGTATGAGTCTAAGGAACACGTAGGGGTCGCTTATCCATATACAGTTAATATATACACCATTGACTCGCCTAACAAATTCCCTCAGAAGAGTAGTCTTCCCAATTCTTCTCCACCCATAAACGATAACCCCACAGCCAATACCTCTCGATAGACAATTCTTGTAGAGTATTTCTAGGTCTCTTAACTCATTCTCTCGGTCGAATATAATCACTTTATCCTAACACCCAAGTTACCTAATATGTATATTACCTAATACCCATATTAAGAATAGGAGTTGCTGTTATTTTATAAAAGAAGAGTGATTCGAAGTCAACACCATTAAAATGCTCTGAGGCGTTCTGGTATGTA
>JAHKLG010000137.1 GCA_029856625.1 Candidatus Njordarchaeota archaeon
AGTAAAGAGCTATGTACGAGGAATCTGGGTTAACAAAAACAGTTACTCCCGGCTTAATACTTATTGCCACTGCTTTCTCAGAAAAACTTTTCCGATCAAAATCCTGGATCGATTTTCTGGATATAAGAAAACTGGAATGATTCCCAGCTCCAATAATTAATGGTGCTATAGTAATGATGCTTAAGAGGATGATTACGAACATCCCTGATACTCTCACTCTAATCACCTCAACCAAGGATCTCTGAAGGTTGCGGGAAGCCTTTAAATATAGCATAGTAAGCTCCAGCCAACACTAAGGAGAAAAGTGCCATAGAGAAAAGAAATGCCAATACATCATTTCTCTTCACCCTCGAGAAACCACCATAGGGAGTTAGGGTGATGATCAACAAGATTATTATGCAAGTTATTATGAGTTCATAAGGAGATTGCCCCTCAACCATGGCCGCTGATAATGAAAAACCAAACAATATTCCCGCAGGAAACATGTATTTAAGCGCATTCTCTGATTCCCCAATCCTATACTTAGTAGCCATATAAAGAATGATTAGGAGAATTACTATAAAAGCATGGAACATCATCTTATGGCTGATTATCTCATCAAGGAGAAAAGCGTACTTAAGAACAACCCCAGAGATACCAGCATGCTCCATCATTACATTTAAAGCATTAGCAGCCCAATGAAAACCATGTCCTTCGAAATGTAATACCACGGCTAGAAAATAAAGAGGACTCACCAACCCATTATATTCTCTAAATACCTCATTATATATCATATAAAATAAGTAGCCCATTATGGGGGGATATACGAAGATATCGATCATATCACGAATACTTATCACTCCAGGAATATAAGAGAAGCCAAAAATTAGCGCTGGGATTATTTCTATAAAAAAGAAAGCTAGAGCAAGACCCCATAATAATTTTCTCATATACTGACCCTCAGCAAGTGGCATGAAGTAAGAAGAGAATTACTAATAAATAAAAAAATAATGGAGAAAAAGAGGATGTGTTAAGCTTTAACCAGCTCTTCTCCTTAAGTAAGTCATGGCAATAATTGCTATTACCAATCCTAAAACGAATCCTCCTATGCCACTCATCGCTGTGGATAAAGCAAGTCCCTGTGGAGGTGTGATATCTTCTACCGTAATGCTGAATTCGATTCCTTCCCATAAGAGGAATATTAAGAATGCTTCTCCAGTAATCTTTGATTCAAGAGTAATTGTAATTGATGATCCGAATATTAATGGAGGAAGGGAGACCATTCCTGGATAAAGATCGCCATCAATAATATAAGCTGGCGATTCAAAACAATCTTTAAACGGGTATCTCCCAGAACCGTCCGTAGCTACTATTATTACGCTATAATAGTCTAGGGGGGCAGAAAAGGTGATATTTATCCTATATAAGTGATTCTCCTGGAGAGAGAGCCTTGCATAAAATAATCTATCTAGCTGTGTTGATTCGTATTTCTTACCAAAATCTATGGAGTTCTCCTCCATCAACTCGATCCTAATGCTTGACGTTGTATTAGAGAACCTTATGAAGAGATATAACTCATGAGCAACCACAGAGAATACTTCTAAAGAATCCCTCTTCACATACTCCCAACTATAGTATGTGTAAAAGGGATTATAAGCATAGTCATAATGCACGATGAGGGAAAATACTCTCGGTTCAAGGATTCTAACGCTAAGGCCCGCATTCTCTCCTAAAGCTTCAGCTATTATGCGATACTCTCTTCCTTCTCTAATGTTAACCCTTACTAACCTATATAATGGATCCTCCTCCGATATAAATCCCTGAATCCCCGTAGTGACTGGTAACTCTCCAGAAGCATCTACAGTGGGTATAGATCCCGCTTCCCTAAGCGATATTCTAAAAGTAGCTTCATCACTTGGTGACTCATCGCCATATGGCCAAGCGATAAATACAAGTACTGGTTGGGAATTAGCTATTGGTGCTGTGAAAGATCTATCGCTTAGCGTTTTATCAAGCACATCATTAACATATATATTAACCCAACTAAATAATGCCCCAATGTCAAAATCTCCAGATCTAGTAAATGGTGTGTCAAAGGTTAATCGCTCCGTCGAGATTACTGAAATACCAGTTGTTAATGTTCTATACTCATAACTCTCACCACTCATAATATAGTATCCCGCGGCTGAGAAGGGATAATAAGTATAATACATGTGTTCAATAGAATCTATGAGATAATTGTTTGATAATCTATTCATATCATAGTACTCTCTAAGGATAAACGGTAAAGAGATAGATACCCAGTTGCTACCATTCAAAATCTCATAACTTAGATCATATAGATAACCTTCACTGATATTCAATCTCACAGCATATGCTTTATGGAAGTAATCATTGAGAGTAAAAGTGATATTCAATGATGAGCCAGGGTTAAGCTCTATAATCTCCCCTCTCATAAGAAACGATATATTGAACTCAGTAGTCACCATCGGTTGAAGGCCCCTTATCACTAAGTAATGAATACCTCTCTCCAGATAAGTGATGTAGGGATTGAATGAATACATCGAGGATGTCTCTGATGAGAAGTTTCCAGTAGCTTCAAGGTAGAATCGGTAATGGAGTTCTTTGCCACTAATTATCTCATATAGAATCTCCCCTATCACAGCCCTCTCTATCACATATAGGTATCCATAGGTAGTTGGATAGGAGTAATCAAGCCACTCCCAGAAATATTCCGTATCGTAGTCCATGTATCCATCCTCGTACTTTACCTCAAGCTCTGCATAATAAAGATATATTCCATCAAGATAACTTGATTCGTTAACGTACTCGAAACTGATGTGGTTTGATCCAAAGTTGAGGATTGCTGGATCTACCGATATAATCTCTTCTTCTTGATCCACTATACCAACGTAATACCCATTAACATAAGCCTTAAGATATTCACCTACATCGATGTCAGAGCAGGATATCTTTAGCTTAGCCTCAATAAGTTTAAAAGTCTTTTTCGTTGAGGTTTGTTGAACACCAATTGTATAAAGTCCTGGATTCGATACATTTAACTCATAAACCTTTGCTGATGAACCAAAAATCCTTCCAGTGATACTCAATCCCTCAACTACGTCGTAAGTAGCCAAAATTGAGGACAATTCATTAACGACTACACTACAAGAAACTTGAAGGTTTGAATAACCCGTTACTCTAAGACCTATTATGAGTTTCGTAGGACCTATCAGAAAATATGATTTAATAAGAAAATCTTTCTCGCCAGCATCAAGCCCAATCCAGTCCGAGTCGATGGTGATATTACGTGTCATAATTCCAACTCTAGGATCCTCATAGGTTCCCGGAACCATGACAAAATATTCGATCGAAGCCCATTCACCTTTATTCTCATAAGAAACATTCAACTGATATAATCCAGTATCTCTTATATCGACAACTATTTCTTCGAATAAATTATTCTTATCAAAAATAATTCTATACTCTTCGCCAACATTTATAAACGCACCAACGGTTCTTTGATACGCTCCTTTGGGAACACTCGAATAAGTATTAATCGGATTTAGTATGCTATTTTGAGCGAAGAGTAGCGAAACGGTTATCAAAATTAAAAGAATTGTTGCTATTTTTTTCATTTAAAATACCTCAATGTTACGAATAGATTTGTAGGAAAGTAATCATCAATACATAATAAAACAATTATAAATTTTTGCCCCATGACGATTGAAATTCTCCAAGAAGTGTTAAAGGTTTATTATGGCATTCTCTTTATTGCGTGCTCTCACATCTCATAATTTCCATTTAGGAATCCTTTAGGACTTGTGCAGGCTAAGCTAGACGACGTATGGTATAGTTGTCCCATTACTTAATCCATGAGATTTTCATAGGATTTTTCACTAATTCCTGCGCCTCTTTATCAGCTTCACTGAAAGATTACCTCTTACTATGACTACTTTCTACGCTTTTTGACAAATCAGAGTTCTGTTCTTTGTCAAAATATAAGAATACGTTTTGTATTCGTTGATTACATACTCATCTTTTCAACCTTAACTTATTGATAAGTAATGTTGCTAAGAAAGGGCCGATTGCTGAGCCTATCAAGATATAATCTATGAGGAAAATATTCTTTCTCGCTCCGAGAATATCCGCTATAATCCCGCCAACTAACGCTCCTACAGCCCTAGCAAGAGCAGATGATGATTCAACAAAGCCCTGATATTCCCCTACAGCGTCTTCACGAGCTAGCTCC
>JAHKLG010000138.1 GCA_029856625.1 Candidatus Njordarchaeota archaeon
AATTACCTCGACAAAACATTATTCATCGATACAGTCTTAATATCAATCTTCGGAGCGATAGGAGGAGCAATAAGAGAAGAGAAAATAAAAACAAAATAAGCCAAAAAATTGAAAGAATTGAGGAAATGAATCCCTGAATGTATAGCGATAAGCGTCAGCGCTATGAGTGCTGCGGATTAATCTTCTCATTTTTCCTGTCTAGTTCCTCGGGAGAAATCACTATCTCCTCTAAATTATTCTTCTCCCTTATAAAGTTCTTGAACTCTTCATCTATTGTTAAGAAAAACGCATTGTTCTCCAGCGCTACGCCATAAAGCAAATTATCTATCATGTCTTCGTGACCAAGCATGAATAGCTCTAGCGCTCTACGGTATGTGGATTCTTTTTATAGCGTGGTGAGTTTATAGGTTCCGCTTGAATTATGCTTTCTAATCCTAGAAAACATCAATAAAAAAATTCTGAAACAGGCGAAGTCTTTGCGGCAAATCTTGGAGAATAGAAAGCACCTAGTTTGGATTAAATTATCGATTTTGATAGGTTATAAGAGTAAGATTTTTTTAAAAATGCGTATGGAGAAATTTTGTTCTTTAGGGTTATTTTTCATTATTTTTCTGAAAAGATATAACTAGGGATATTGTATGAAAAAATATATCGCTCTTCTGTTCACGATTACAATTCTTCTTATCGGTATAAACGCTCTAATGCTTTCGGATTTAATAGCAAGGAAGTATCCATGGGTTAATGAAGTCATTATTGGGGAACAAGTTATTGAGGATGACCCATATAATGGGGATATAGTTTTTATCGCGACTCTCAACAAGAAAAAATACTCATATGGAGAGGAGATAAGCATTAAAGTTTATATCTTCAATAGGGGTGTGAGGCCACACGAACTCATGGCACTTCAGAATCCAGTGAGATTCCTAATAAAATTTGTTAGGCATGATAATTTCTCAATAACTATAGATTGGCCCGAGAATACGTTCTCATCTCAAGTAATTCTGCCTATCAAGATCTCTCCGGGGGAATATACCGTAGCTCTCGATACCTCTAGTCGTCCAGGCTTCAACACTAGTATTATAGCTGGAGAAAGAATACCGCCAGGGCGTTATAGCATTATAATCTCTTCCCGATACGGCATTGGAGAAGGTAAGACAGGCTTCATAGATATTCAACTAAGAGTCGATAATGTGTATATCGCGGTTAATACGTTATATAAGATGAGTTATACGAGTAGTGGTTCTGGCGAAACAGTCGAGAGGAGCGCCGTCTACTGGATCCAATTAGAAAGCTTAATGCAATATGGCCTTATCCGAGTACTCTTCATCAGCAAACCACTTCACTATAACTGAAGCATCCACCACATATCTAGCCACGAATCTTCCTCCATCGCCTAATTTCCTCCGTAGAAGACCATCCCTCAATTCTTCTCCTTAATTTCTTAGCAATCTCACTTGCCCTCCTTACGCGTACTAAATCCTTCTCCCGAACTTTTGCCTTTTCCTCCTCTATCTTCTTCTCAATAGCCCTCCTGATAACTTCACTCCAATTGATATAAGAGAATTTATCCATCTCCTTCTTCAGCTCCTTATCAATTCTCACACTAATAATTGGAGACAAAGAAATCATCCTCCATCATTCACCAAAGATTCTATGTAATAAGAATAATTCATAATCGTATGTAAACGTAATACGCGCCAGATAATTCATCACTCCACAGAAGCTGAGATCAAAGAATTATACCAACATAATAAGCTAGCGGTCGCGTAAGAATGAAGACTATGTTAAACAATCCATTGAGGTCTTTGTTTTCCTTTTTCTCAAGCTTTAAAGAGATCTGTAGTTTAATTATTAATCTAAAGCTGATTTCAGATCATAGCTTATTGACGAGTCATGATAATTTTCTACTCTTCAATTTTTGATATTTCATTTAGCTTTAGGTGGTGTAATGAATTTAAGTGAGGCGAACAGATGCATTCCTCAATGATAAGTGAATATGACGAGGAATTCTTGATTAAGAAAAAAGTTATGGCTGTTTTAGAAGTAGTTCTCCTAGAGATAATTTTCTTCATATCAGCATGGTACTTCCAATGGCTTTACCCATCATCATATGGCTGGTATTCAAAACTCATCATGATATTCCTTGGAATAATGGGCATTCTTAGTCATAGAAGAATAAGAAACTATGGCTTGTTCCCCAAGAACATAAAGTTCAGCATCAAATGGTCCATTTACATACTTCTACTTTTCCTCACAATCATTATTACTGGGATAATAGCCGCGTGCATAGTTGGTTTTTTGGAGCTTAAAGTTAGTGCGAGATTATTACTTATTGATGCCATTTGGTTCTTCATTTTCGTCGGTTTCGCCGAAGAGCTGTTCTTCAGGGGATACGTGCAGTCGAGGCTAAATGAGGTTTTTACTAAAAAGTACAGAAAAATAATTGGAGTCGATTTTGAGTGGCACCAGGGAACACTCATAACTGGCGTTGTTTTCTTTGGACTTCCTCACATACTAGTTGGTATAAATCCCCTCATCAGAATTTACAACATAAGTCTGACACACATAATTATCGCCGCGTTTGCATCTTTCCTCGGAATAATCTTTGGCATTATAAGAGAAAAAACCGGAGGTATAATCATTGTCACAATACTTCATGGACTAATAGATTTTACCGTATACGGAATTGGTAGAATAATCGGATTAATGCTATCTAATATCATTACCATCATAGCACTATTCTTTTTCTTCGCCGTATTTTTCGAAAAAATTTTAAAAGAACCACTAAGCGAGCAACAATGAATTGCATTAGACTTTTCAAAAATTTAAGTTTACTTTACACTCTAAATTAAATTTCGACGGTATAATTCCGTTTATAACTGGTCGGGGGTGATATTTTTGGATGAGTTAGTTAAGAGAATTGAGATTGATCCAGAGAAGTTAGGGGGGCAACCAGTTATTAAGGGGACAAGGAATCCCGTTACTCAGATTTTGGCGATGCTTGCTAACGACTGGACTGTTGACGAGATTCTTAAGAATTTCCCAGAGTTGACTGAGGAGGATATTAAAGCGGCGATTCTTTATGCGAAAAAAATCCTTGAGAAGATTGACACGCATCCGCTTCCTGGCAGACGCTAATATACCAAAGCTTTCTGTTCAGCTTTTATCGGAGAAGGGTATTGATATCATTAGTATAAGAGATATAAATCCAGGTATGAAGAATAGTGAAGTAGCGAGGTTGTCTGCTCAACTAAATAGGGTTCTTATAACGTTTGATAAGAGATTTCTTTGGACTATTGTTACGTATAAAGTGAAAATACCAGGTCTGATAATTCTTCGAATAGGGATGGAAAAGAAGGCGCATGAATTAGCTGAATTCTTATATGAATTAATAACTCACCTAAAGCCTTCCAATATAGAGGGATACGCAATTATTGTCTCAGGGAAATTAAGAAAAACTAAGTTATAGCCTTCTTTTTTTAGATAATTTATCCGTAAATTTCGATTTTTAACGCTTATAACTTGTTTTTTCCTAATATGAAGGTTCTTAAACTAACGTGTATTTATTGTTTAAGTGAAGAAATCAAAGAGTATTAATGTAGATTAATTGCTGGGTCTAGCCTCATGGAGGAATTAGAGAAAAGGATCTCTTTTAAAGATGGCAAAGCATACATAAAAGGAAAAAATATACCAGTAGAGAAGATTCTTGAACTACTTGGGGAAGGGAAAACCTTCGATGACATCCTAAAGATGTACCCAGAATTAGAAAGAGACGACATAAAGGCTGCTCTCCTTTTTGCTAAGGAGACTATAGAGGATTTAATAGATTCGGGGTACATCCAAGCATAAACCAAAATGATTTTGACCTTATTATGAATATTGTTAGGTGACAATTAGGAAGACATATTGGTAAGAATTACTGGAGTAAGTAGGTTTACAATCATGCTCATAGTACAATATTATTATATCTTAGTGAAGATTGCGATATCAACTTTATAATTTATACTTATTTTTGTAATTAATAAGAAGTGTATGATGATTCATCTATCATTAAAAACTTGGGAAAATTCTCGAACAGAACAGATCTGGATATGCATTCGGGTTATGTTTGAAGATCTTTTTCAGTATAAATGGTTATATTCTTTATCTTTGCGAGTTCTTTGGCCTTCTCATCTACGTATGGCGAAACAATAACTAGACGTGGTGTGACCCCAGTCT
>JAHKLG010000139.1 GCA_029856625.1 Candidatus Njordarchaeota archaeon
ATAGCCAGCTCTCATCGTTAATGCGTTCCCAGTATATGTACCTCCATGAAAAACTCTTTCCCAGAAATTCTTTCGCTTGGTATGATCGATAAGATCCATTATTTCTTCAACTCCACAGATTGCTCCAGCTCCTGGGAAATATTGTCCACCAACGGCCTTTCCAGTGGTTATAATATCTGGTTTTACTCCATAATAATGCTGAGCACCCTTATAGAACCTGAAACCAGTTATTACCTCATCAAATATTAGCACAATTCCCTTCTCATCACATAACTCTCTTAATCCCTTTAAAAAGTCTCTCTCAGCCGGAATAGCTCCTCCAGCCCCAAGAATAGGTTCGATTATTATAGCCGCTAACTCTTCATTCTTCACCTTTTCATAAACACCCTCTAAATCATTATAGGGGAGAATAACGATATCGTTTTGAACACAATCTGTGAGCCCTAAGGATGATGGCTTATCAAATGGATAAGCAACTGCTTTGTGTAAACCATCGTACCCTCCATGCCAGCCTCCAGCGAATTTTCCCACTTTTCTTCTCCCAGTATAAGCTCTAGCTAGTCTAATCGCATACATATTTGCCTCAGTACCGCTATTTGAGGGTCTTACCTTATCCATATCGAACCATCTACAAACAGCTTCAGCCCACTTAATTTCCCATTCATTTGACCATCCAAAATGTATTCCATACTCCAATTGATCCTTAACAACGTTTATTATTGCGTCATAATTATGACCTAGAACCGCTGCACCATGAGCCATCCAAAAATCTATATACTCATTACCATCTACATCCCATACCCTACTTCCCTTAGCCCTCACAACATAAAATGGGTATGGTTCAATAGCACGTATGTGATAAGTAACGCCTCCTGGTAAATATTTCTTAGCCAGCTCGTATAATTCCTTCGATTTTTTTGAGAATTCTACGTAATCCATGGGCGAAACACCCTAGATCTTTGCTTTAAAGGATGGAATTGTAATATCTTTCATAGTTATTAGCCCCTTGGGAGCTTCAAGAATTTTTGGTATTGCGTTAATAACCATCGCCGCAGTCGCTATATCGCCAGATGTTCCGTACTCATTTCTCCATTTAAGAGGAGGCTCTCCCTCTATTATTACTTCATCATAATCTTGTCTACCCACAGCGGCTAGTAGTTCCAGCTTTATGAATTCCTTATCACCAACATATCCAATTCCCCACCCTCTAATGCCGCATACTTGTCCCGGCTTTATACTAAAGTACTGCGTTTTCATTGGTTTCTCAGCAATAACTGGTTCTTGTCCTTCCTCTATTCTATCAAGTTTAATTCCTAGCATAGATGCGATGAGCATTATTGATTCCGCATAACCAACATGTGCAGTTATCTCGCCCTTAGCCATTTTCTCCCTAAACTCTTCCGGAGAGAGACTTAGCCCATACTTTTTTTGAAATGGATATCTCCGCTTAGCAGCATCAATTGATCTAATTACATGGATCTTATCAACTTTAACACATACAGATGTTAAGAAGGCAGGTAAGGAGTCAAATATGAACCCTGGATTAACCCCCGTTCCTAAAACACTAACATTATTCTCCTTAGCCATTTTATCCAGTTTTTCGGCTAATTCTGGAAATCTATACCATGGATAAGCAAGAGTTTCAGATGTAGATACCACATTAGCTCCTGATGTAATGCTCTTCTCCAACTGTGGAAATGCTTTATCGAGATAGGTAGTAACTGTATGAACTACTACATCAGGTTTCTTCTCCTTTAGAAATGCTTCTGCTTCGTCATCATGGATCACTTTAGCCCCGATCTTCCCAGTCCCTACGACCTCCCCAATATCCTTGCCAACCTTATTAGGGTCAATATCAATTGCCCCAACTAATTCGATCCACTCCCTATTAATGAGGTGCTTAGCAATCAATGCTCCAATAGCTCCAAGACCATAAATAACTACCCTAATCTTTCTCATAGGCACTCCTCCATAGAGAAGTAATTATTCCCATTATCAAGGGATGCTTCTAGCCTATATAATTCAGAAACATATTCCTAAGTATTTGAGAGCACTCTATTTAGCAGGAGTTCTCTCAAACCACTTAATAGGTAAGGATATTCTGTTACATCAAAAATAGTTAATACTATCAGATTTCAAAGGATTGTGCCTAAAGTAGTTTACCGTCGGAACTAGCAAGAATTTAGTAAAGAAGTTATTTTAAGTTAGGATAAAGGTGAATAGGGGATCTATAAAGATTAACCAAGACTTTGATTCATTATTCCCATTGCTCAATTTCATATTTATTCGCAATATTATTTATTGTCTTTAAATCCGTGAGTATTACTATTCTACCAGTCTCCTGCATCGCTCTCTGCATAGCTGATTCATCGATTCCCATTTGAGAAATTATCCAACATGCTCTAACCTTCTTCCTTTCAAGAATCTCTATATCATCGCATTTTCTCAAAATATCCTCTATGTGATCCTTCTTTATCTTCTCCGTTTCCTTTACCTCAACAATTATGAACTCATCATCAGTTAGTAAAATATCAACAGTTAATTGTTTCTCCCCCATTTTCTCTGTCCAGTTTTCTATCAATCTTGTTGGAATATTTATGTCCGCAACTATGTTTGCCCTGCCTAAAGATAATGAGCTAAAGCTCTTTCCTCTTAACTGATTAATTACTCTTCCAACCCACTCCTTAAAGCTTGGTTTAGAGTACCTAGTAGCCTCTAATCTCTCAATAACTTTCTTCAAATCCTTAATAACCTTAGGATTCTTTAACGATATTATGGAAAGATCATACTGGATAGCCTTAGCGTAGATGAAAGCTCTGAATGTTTGGTCTCTGAAAAAATAATTACCATTCTTCTCTTGAAAAATACCCATTTCTAAAAGTTCGTTAAGAAGAGAGTTCGTCTTATTCTCAGTAATTCCAAGGCTTTTAGCAATTGTCGCACCTGAAAGTCCCTCATTAACGGCTATTAGGAAGAGAATATCCTTGATAATATGTTCTTTTTGAGAAATCTCGGCTAGAAAATTATTGAGTTCTTCAGCAATATTCCCATCCACTGTAAAGACCTCAGCCATATAAGCCTTCTCAAGTACTTCTTCTCCTCTCATCCCCCAACTAGTCTTCATCTCAGACAATACTTGAAGCGCTCGTCTTAAGAGGGGAACTATGTATCCAGGAATACCACTTGTGTAATTATACATCATGGATATAAGCTTCCCTGGTAAGCTATGTTTGGTAATTCTCTCCGCAAGCTTAGCTACTTCTTCCCTACTAAGAGCATTTAGCTTAATTATTTCCACATCATGCCCTATAATCTCCCTGGCTTTCCTTATGAACTCACTAGTCTTACTAGTAGGGATGCTGGAGAATATATAGAGAATAGGAGCTGATAACGTCTTTAGCTTATTAAGAAAAATACTTATTTGTTCATTCTTATTCTCGAGAACAACATGAAAATCGTCAAGGATTATCGTCACGGGCTTAATATCAATAGAGAACCTCTCTATAATCTCTACAAGTCTTCTTAGTGCTAATTGTAAGTCACCCTCCTCATATCTCTGAATAATGTCCTCAAGCTTCTCTATAACAAAATCTCTGAGCAATGTCTCACGCATCCTATTGATCATTTTATTAAGCTCGTCTAAGGACATGGAGAGATTGGGATATCCCGCTTTAAACCCTATGAGCCACCACATAACCCGTTCAAGAAGATACATTACAAAAAACTTTAGATTAGACGGAATAAACTTGCAATTAAGGTACACAAAACGCGTCTTGTCCGCTTCCAATGCCCTTTTCATGGCCTCCTTGATAAGCATAGTCTTACCGATGGATTTCCTTCCAAGAATAACTATGCACTTAGGTGTTCTATTAGTATAGACCTCATTGATGCTAAAAAGAATACGCGAAAGCTCTTCGTTCCTTCCAATAAATAATTCGGCTTCTTCCCTTGGATAAAAGAATGATAATAAGTTAATCATATTAGCCATGATCAGCCACCTAAAATGATGCATTCAATTAATTATTTAACTTTAATTTCACCGAAGAAATAATAACTTCAAAATTTTTTGACAAAACATTCTCTAAGGAATTATTTCTACGCTATTATTAAAAGGCGGATAATCGAAATCCTTCTCGCTTATAACACCAGCATCTATCAATCTCTCTACTCTAGGCTTTATCCTCTC
>JAHKLG010000014.1 GCA_029856625.1 Candidatus Njordarchaeota archaeon
AGCTGCTTGACCAGGGACAGCCATTCATCATCGGATGTATCGTCGTATAAGGAATTTGCTTCCCTGAGCTTTCTTTCTCTTAACTGCGATAATATTTTGTCGGAAATGCTGTTAATAATAAAAGCAGCCGCCATTGATGCTAAGCTTACAGTTAGATACATTATTACCTCATTCAATTTTAATCCCTCAAAACTAAAATACTGTAAAATATTTAAGCAAACAGAAATTGTGGTGTGTGATTTGAAGAAGGAATATAGGGTGGGCATAGATATTGGCGGAACATTTACCGATATTATTGCCTTGGATCCGTTAAGTGGTAAAGTCTTAGCAAATATGAAGATTCCTTCAACTCCTAGACAGCCAGAAAAAGTTGTAATCAATGGTTTATCATCACTCGCACGAAAATTTGGTAAGAGCGTAGAGACCATCATACATGCCACAACCATAGCTACGAACGCTCTCCTAGGTCAAATAGGGCTTGAACTCCCAAAGACCGCTTTAATCACAACGAAGGGATTTAGAGATGTTCTGGAGATTGGAAGACAGAGAAGACCAGAGCTTTATAATTTATTCTTCACGAAACCCAAACCTTTGATACCTAGAAGATATAGATTAGAGATCACGGAAAGAATTGAGTGGACTGGCAGAATTATTACACCGCTCAGAGGAGAGGAGCTAAAATTTATTATTCAGAGGATAAAGTCCGAGAAAATAGTTAGTGTGGCTGTCTCTCTTCTACACTCCTATGCTAATCCTACCCATGAAAAAATCATAAAGAAAAAGTTGCTAGAGGAGATCCCTGAACTGTACATTTCATTAAGCAGTGAAGTTGATCCAGAGTATAGAGAGTTCGAGAGAACAAGTACAACTGTGGTTAACGCGGTCTTAATGCCAATTATACATAGGTACTTAATGGATCTTAAGAAGGCGCTAAAAAAATTAGGATTAGAAGCCCCTATCTTAATTATGCAAAGTAGTGGTGGTGTTTCTGGAGTAGACTATTGCGCTAAATTCCCAGTCACTATAATAGAGAGCGGACCAGCTGCAGGTGTAGTAGCATCAGTATTTTATAGCTCGTTAATTAAGGAGAGAAATCTCATAACTTTTGATATGGGTGGAACAACAGCTAAGGCTGGAATGATTATAGATGGTTTACCTATTATTACGACAGAATACGAAGTTGGAGGAAAAATACACGCAGGAAGAGTAATAAAGGGTAGTGGTTACCCGGTTCGGCATGTCTTCATAGATCTAGCGGAGGTCTCTGCTGGAGGAGGGTCTATTGCATGGGTAGATGCTGGGGGAGCATTGAGAGTTGGCCCAATAAGTGCAGGGGCTGATCCAGGCCCAGCATGTTATGGTAAGGGGGGAGAGAATCCAACCGTGACTGATGCTAATTTAGTTTTAGGTAGGTTGAATCCGAAATATTTACTGGGAGGAGATATGAGAATTTACCTAGATTTATCCCTTAAGGCTCTGAGGGAGAAGATTTGTGAGGTAACTGGAATGGATGTATACGAAGCAGCTATTGGGGTCATAAGAATAGCGAATAGCATCATGAGTAAGGTTCTTAGAATCGTATCTGTGGAGAGGGGATATGACCCCAGAGACTTCTCATTGATTGCTTTTGGCGGCGCGGGTCCGATGCATGCATGTGCTCTTGCTCAGGAATTAGAAGTATATAAAATCATAGTGCCCCCTTCTCCTGGATTATTCTCTGCACTTGGATTATTAGTTACCGATCTAAAACATGTTCTCTCAAAATCTATTAGAAAGAATCTCGATGAAATAGATCCTAATGCTTTGGAGGAAGAATTTAAGGAGCTAGAAACTAAGGGAATAGGAATACTCAAAAGAGAGGGTGTTAGTGAGGATCGAATCGTTATCCATAGATTTGCTGATATGAGATATTGGGCACAAGGTTATGAATTATTAGTCCCTATTAGTAGGCCAATTGATGAAAAAGAAATTAGAAAGTTAAGAGAGAGGTTCCATGAAGTACATGAAAAAACGTATGGTTACTCTATGAGAGATGAGGAAATAGAGATCGTAAATATCAGAGTAGAATGTATTGGACTCCTCTCAAAGCCCGTAATAAGACCATCCAAGAGAAAAATCACGACTAGGGTATCACCACATGATTACCGTGAAGTGTTCTTTGAAGGCATAAATGATTTCATTAAAACACCCGTTTTCCTTAGAGAGAAACTATGTCCTGGTTTTGAGTACGAGGGACCAGCGATAATAGAGCAGTATGACTCAACTACAGTAGTATATCCTGGGTGGAGGTTTCTTGTTGATGAGTATGAAAACATTATAATTATGAGAGAGGGTTCATTATGATCGTTGATAAAGTGACGATCGAGGTTATTAGGCATTATTTAGAATATACTGCTGAGGAAATGGGAATAGTGCTTAGGAACTCTGCTTATAGTCCAAATATAAAGGAGAGAATGGATCATAGTTGCGCCATTTTTGATGCCAAGGGTCAAATGATAGCACAGGCTGAGCATATTCCTGTCCATCTTGGCGCTATGCCATTAGCTGTAAAATCCATGCTAGAGACTTTCTCTGATAACTTATACCCTGGAGACATGATAATCTTTAATGATCCATATCGGGGAGGAACCCATCTACCAGACGTTACTTTAATTGCACCCATTTTTTATGAAAATGAAATTGTGGGATTTGTTGCTAATAGAGCTCATTATTCGGATATTGGAGGAAAAACTCCTGGATCAATGCCTGGGGATGCCAGGGAGATCTTCGAAGAGGGCTTAATAATACCGCCCGTAAAGCTTGTTTCTAAGGGGGAGATCGTAAAAGATGTTTTAAGAATCATATTAGCTAATACTCGGACGCCCAGGATACGTAAGGGAGATATTTATGCCCAGATAGCAGCTAACATTAGGGGAATCCGGAGAATCCATAAGCTACTGGAGAAGTATGGTGTAAATGAATTTCATACCGCAGTAGAGGAAATTCTGAATTACTCTGAAAGGCGTATGAGGAAAGAAATTTCAAAATTGCCGAGTGGAGAATTCACCGGTGAAGATTTCCTCGATGATGATGGTGTTGAGGATAGACCCATTAGAATATTCGTTACTGTGAAAATTAGAGGAGATGAAATAGAGTTTGATTTCACTGGAACCGATCATCAGGTTAAAGGTTCTATAAATGCGCCTCTAGCTGTTACCTTATCATGCTCATATTATGTGCTTAGGGCCGTCACGGATCCGACAATACCCGCTAATGAAGGCGCTTATAGGCCTCTGAAAGTAATAGCGCCGGAAGGAACGGTGGTTAATGCTAAGCCTCCAGCTGCTGTTGCTGGAGGGAATGTAGAAACCTCCCAAAGAATAGTGGATGCCCTACTTAAGGCTTTCGCAAAGATTGTACCTGAGAGAATACCTGCCGCATCTCAAGGAACAATGAATAATATTGCTATAGGAGGTATTGATCCGCGGACTGGTAAACCATTTACTTTCTACGAAACAATAGGAGGAGGATTCGGAGGTCGTCGTGGTTTAGATGGTGTTGATGGTGTTCACTCACACATGACCAATACAATGAACACTCCAATTGAGGAAATAGAGAGACGATACCCCATTATGATTCTTAAATACTCTCTGAGACCGAATAGTGGAGGATTAGGTCAATGGAGAGGAGGATTAGGAATAGAAAGAATTTATAAAATTCTCGCACCAGCTACATTAAGCCTCTTGGGAGATAGACACAAATTCCCTCCTTGGGGATTAAACAATGGGGAGCCAGGAGCTCCTGGAGAATACATCCTCATTAGAAAAGGGCGAAAAATAAAATTACGTAGTAAGCAGATAATAAACGTCGATGCTGGAGATATCATAATAATTAGAACCCCCGGAGGAGGGGGCTATGGAGATCCTTCAAAGAGAAGCAAAGAAATGATTACAGATGATATAATGGATGGAAAAATTACAATTTATCCTTAATCTTCCTCTCTGCCTTTTAACTTGTTCTTCCTTTAACCAACATTAGTTAATTAAGGATTAATTGGCTTAAATACCTCCATAGAGAGATATTTCGCAGTATATTTCTCTAGAAGAGTCAACTTTCTTCTATCTATAAAGAGAGCGGAGATAATTGTGAATAAGCTTCCAATTGGTAACATGACTGACACACTGGATATTAGTAATTCTAAGTAATAATGCGGAGCGATCGAGAAATTTACTAGCGTGGATATTAGTAATGCAACGAGATATGAAATTATTGCTTCTTTTGCACGCGCACAAGCAAGCCCTGTGATTACTCCAATTAACGCAGTATAGCATATCAATGCAACAATATTGCCGAGTAGCATCCAACCGCTAGATCCAAAACTCCGGGGAAGCGAGATCTCGTGTTTAAAGACTAGTTGAGAAGTGCTTAAGAAGATCGCTAGAGAGATAATTATTCCAAAAATAATCGTTAATAATCCTCCTGATCGAATTCGGGGTAGGAATCTAATATGACTGAGTATAAGATCCTTAAGTTGCTGCTCACTCCCCTTTATCATCTTCTTAAAGTTCTCCTGATCAGCCACTTCTGACTTTATAGCCTCTTCCTTAACTAGTGCGCAAGCACTCTTCATACAATTTATTAAGGCCTCTGGATTATCGTTCCTATCCCCCACACCAAATACCCAGATTTTTCTGCCAGTTCCTAATTTAATAAGTCCTATTAGGGCAACATAGCTATTAAGATCCATCTTAAGTGGTCTCTGGGGTTCCCATGTAAGGAGCTTAGAAACGCTGTTTAATAGTGACTCTATGAAATGTTCTTTCTCTGCGGGTATTGGATTAGTTGGGAAAGAAACTTTGTCGATTATTTTTCCAGTATCTCCGCTGAAATAAAGCGCATGAAGCATAAGAATCAGCACCTACAGTTACTCCAAGCGAATTACATTATCATTATCAATAATTAAATAAAAAATTATCCACAGATGTGGTGAGCAATTGATGACAAATTAATATGAGAAATTAATTCTAGCAATTTTTAAGTAATCTTTAGTTTATTTTGTTTTGACTACTTGAATACCTCCTTGGGGCACTTATAGGTATTTTCTTATTACTGGTTGCCAGACCGAATTCAAGACGTTACTCAGAACAACTCATGTGATCATATTAATCGCATTACAAATGATGCATACATGCAGATAGTATGCGGATTCACCCATTTTTAACGGAAAAACTCAAATTTTTCCATTATCTTATTACTTAACAATGTTATAATCATGCAGAGGGACTCATATGAGGTGTGAATTATACGTAAGATACGTTTTACCAGGGCTGAGAGCATTAGTAGCCAATTATCTCATTAAAAAATATAAGTTAACTCAGATGAAAGTTGCCGAAAAACTAGGGATGACTCAAGCTGCTATTAATTATTATATAAAGGCTAAGAGAGGAAAGAAAGTCCTTAGTATACTTAAATCATCTTCACGGGTAATGATGTATGTTAAAAAGCTTGGAGATATTGCAATGGAGCATGGTTATTCGCAAGAGCTAGAAGAAGCTTTCTGCGAGGCTTGTAAGGCTATCAGATCCGACAAGAGGTTAATCAAAAAAATTTTGTCCAAAATTTAGGCCTTATTGCATTATGTCCATGGAGAGTGGAACTTATTGACTAAGAGCTGTGTTGTTTGTAAGAGAGAGGGAATTGTATATATACCCTATGCTAGAGCATCATTTTGCAGGGAGCACTTCATAGAGTTCTATAATAGGAAAATTCTCAGAACCCTGCGTAACTCTGGTTTTAAGAGCGGTAAAATCCTTGTTGGAGTATCTGGCGGAAAAGATTCTGTATCGCTCCTATACGCTCTATCCGTTATAAGAAAAGAAATGAACCTCGAAATAGAGGCTTTACATATTAATCTTGGAATTGGAAGATATTCCCTGGAGAGCCACAATGCTGTTAAAAAACTTGAAAAAATTCTACCAGATATAAGATTCCATTACTTTGATTTAAGAGAACTTGGTTTTACTATTCCAGAAGTCGTAAAAGCTATTAAGCGGCCAGCATGCTCTGTGTGCGGAGCGGTTAAGAGATGGATTCTTAACAAATTCGCATACGAAAAAGGTTTTGAATTCATTGCAACTGGCCATAACATCGATGACATCTCTACGTTTTACTTAAAAGCATTACTTACTCAAAGAATAGAGGATATTATGCGTGGTCCCGAACCACTAACACCAGGATCCCCGGATCTCAGACTAGTTGGAAGGATTCGTCCTCAGTTCTATTTGAGCGAGATGGAAAATACGCTATATGCCACTTTACAAAATCTCCCTTTCGTAGACTTTCCATGCCCCTTAGCTCGGGGAGCTACTTTATTTAAGTATAAAAATCTGTGGAAGGAAATACTCTCCACAAATCCGGTGGCACAGATAAATTTCGTAAAGTCAATTATTGCTATTAAGAAAAGAATCCCTAAGGAGACTCAAAAACTTAAATCATGCGAGATATGTGGATACCCAACAACAGCCCCTGATGGAGTATGTTTCGTATGCCGACTCAGAAAGAAATTTGGTGTATTATAATGTGTGAGGGATCGATATGTATAACGCCGTTTTGGTTAAATACTCTGGAGAAATTCCACTGAAAAGTTCTCCAGTGAGGAGTAGGTGGGAGAGAAAACTTCTGAACAATATAATATCCAGATTGAGAGCCGTGGGGCTTCACTTTGAACGCGTGAGGAGAGAGGGTGGAAGAATATTTATTCACACTGATAAGCCTCGTGAGGTAGGAAGAGAAGTAGCAAAAGTCTTCGGGGTAATTGAAGCTAATCCCGTTGTAGAAATTGACAACACTCTCGAAACTATACGACGTACCGCTATTGAGATCGCTAGTCAAGCAATTGGTCCTGGGGAATCATTTGCTGTACGAGCTAGGAGAGTGAAGAGCTATTCGATACAGAGTAAGGAGATAGAAAAAATAGTGGGAGCGGATATATTAAAGGCTCTCCGAGGTAAAAACGTGAGAGTTAATCTAGACAATCCTGATAAGAAGATATTTATTGAGGTTAGAGAGACAACGGCTTATGTTTATTCAGAAGTGTTTAAGGGTGTGGGTGGGCTCCCTTATGGAGTATCTGGTAAATTTGTGGCTTTATTCTCTGGGGGAATGGATAGCACGTTGGCAGCTTGGTTAATGATGCGTAGAGGAGCTGAAGTTATTCCTATTCATTTTGAGCTGACACCACATTATGGAAGCGATGCTAAGGAAAGAGCATTGACTACCCTTAAATGGCTACGCGAGTGGGTCAAGGGTTTGCCATTTAAAGCGTACATTGTTAGGATAGGAGAGATTCACTCTCAAGTATCATTACCAGATGAGAGATACCGATGCATTTTCTGCAAATATTTAATGTATAAAGTTGCCGAGAAGATAGCCTTAGAGGAGAATGCTCATGGAGTAGTTACTGGCGAAGCTTTGGCGCAGGTAGCCTCTCAGACCCCCCAGAATCTAATGTTTCTTTCTAAAGCTGCATCTCTCCCAATCTATAGGCCATTAATTTGGATGGATAAGAACGAAATAGCGAATATGCTTCAAGAGATAAATGGCTACTCTATAACTGCTAAGAAAGTAATCGCTTGTAAATTAGCTCCAAAGCATCCAGTTACATATGTGAGAGAGGAAATTGGTAAAGAAATAGAAGCTATTGTTACAGATGATCTTGTCGAAGAGGCATTAAATACCGCAGAACCCATTATTTTTGATTAATCAAAATGCCCACAAATCGGACAATTCTTCCTTCTCTCTATTGGTATTTCTGAAAAACTTGTGTGATGTCCCTCGAATATGAGAAGCTTGTTAAGTAAAGGCTTGCCATATCCGGTTGCTAATTTAATAGCCTCCAGCACTTGAAGAGAAGCCATAATAGCTGGTGTTGGCCCAACTACGGGGAATTTGCCTTCCTCCTCACGTATCTCTCCGAATACACAATAAAGACAGGGAGTTTTCCCGGGAACAATCACCATTAATTGCCCATCGAGACCTCGAATACCTGCGTGTATTAGGATTTTCCTCTCCTCTACACAAGCTTTATTCACAATAAGCCTTGTTCTCCAGTTATCTAAACAATCAAGTACAATATCAGCTTCCTTTATGATTTCATGCACGTTATCTTCTCGTATCTCCTCATTAATGACCTCTATACTCACATTAGGATTTAGTTTTGTCAGCTTTTTAAGTGCAGAGACTACCTTTTCCTCACCAATATCACTAGTCCAGTGAAGTATCTGCCTGTTAAGGTTAGTCAACTCTACTCTCTCTTTATCGACCAAAATCACTCTACCAAAACCAGCGGCGGTGGCATAAATAGCGGCGGGAGAACCAAGACCTCCTACACCAATTATGCATATTGTGGTTCTCTTCAACTTTAATTGTCCCTCCTTACCGAATAACATTATTTGACGATCGTATCTCTTAAGCTCTTCGGGGCTGAGACTCATACTATCACCTCTAAAGAGGAAGCCCCATCGAGTCGAAGAATTCCTTCAGGAAGAGCAATTCGCTCAATAATTTTACCCCCTTAGGAGTTAAGACATACACGGTTTTCCCTTCATCATTTATTCTCTTTTCCAAATATCCCTCGTTTATTAGCTTCGTTAGATAAAATTTGAGTCGATCATAAGGTATATTCGCTTTTAGCATTATCCTGGTAACATTCGCTCCCCCTTCCTCATCAATTGCCCTTAGTATGTCCAATAGCACACCTACGTGTGATCTATACTTTTTTCTCATCTATTCTACAGCCTCCAAATAATCCAGAATAAAAGACTAGTAGCGAGTAATCTCAGGAGAGAGAGGATAAAAAGTAATGACTCATAGAGATATACTAGGTATAAGGCATAGAGTATGTGTGATGAAGAGAGTAGCAGAAATGAGACCATAACTGGCTTCTTTCCATTAGCCTTTAAGGCTATTATAAGCGCTATACATGCTGCTAATGGAAAGGAAATTACCTGTGATAGGGATGTGAGAATTATTGGCATAGAGAAAAATCTCTTATAAGATGAGAGGTAGCCTAGTAATATCATAAAATATCCGAGTGGGTATGCTACTAAAATTACGAACCAGAAAAAATCATATTTTGAAGCAAAAGGTTCAAGAAAAGGAGATATCCCCCTCAAATACGAATATGTGGAAAGGAAGAATACTGTTGATTCCAAAAGAAAAGCTAGTGATAGAATAAAGAAGCCAAGGATATTAGCAATTAAATGCTTAGAACCTCTTGAATATGCTCTGGAGAATACATACACTATCCCAGTACATGCCAGGAAACCTATAAGGTCTGCTAAGGAATATATTATCGCCGAGATTTCAATGATCAATTTAGACATCTATACGAATTGTATTATCCCTTTTATTTACTCACATATTTTCTGTTATATTAATGTTAAAAGGAAATACTTAGAGTAGATAGAGATGAGAAATAATGCATTAGTCTTCACAGTCCTCATTATCATACTTATTATGATTAGCAGTAATTTACAATATAGTGTTGAGTCCCAGCCTTCGTGGAAACCGAGAGAAGCTAGCGCTAAAGCGGGAGCGGTTAAAGTAATTTTTCTCCATAAACAACCTATCTATATTGTAAGATATGCGGGAGATAAAGAGTATAGTGGATATGTTGTGAAGTTTAAGCGGTTAATCGAATATAGGGATTTAGATGGTGATCTTGTCTTTGATCCTACAGATGCTCTAATTAGTCATGCCATTTTAATAACAAAAGGTTTCTGGAACATATATGTTGAGGAATTCTCAATAGATGGCTCCATTGGGTTAAAAATCGTATTAGAGGCCTTTCTTTTAGTTAGTGGAAAACACCAAAGGGGAGCGCCAAAGAGAGTGCGAGTTTTAATTACTAATTATCTATTTGAGGGACTTGCTAATATTGGGGGGTATCTAGTTAATGGCAGTACTGAGATAAAGATTGATATTACAGTCGAAAACTGGCCCTGGGCAGTAGAAGATAGTTATTTGGCCTTAGAAGTAGAAATTGGATGCGAGAGAAATTATACATCTATTCGCCGATACCATAGACATACCATAAGGGAAAAGAAGAAGTTTCATGAAACCATAGTGAGTGCTAGCGGTGTTCCATATAATCTTTCTTTCTGGATTAATAATGATGTAAGAATAGATAATAAAACCAAAGAAATACTTAGTATAAATACTGTGAAGAGAAGTCTCTACATTACCTATCCCAGGTTTAAAAACCTCTTAAAGCATGATCCCATCATCAGCATATCAAGAATTAGGGAAACGTTTTACAAGTTGATCTCAATTGAAAAAAAGGTTCTGGGGGCATATATTGGAGTAGCATTAGTTCTGACATTCGCTGTTTTGTATAAGATTAGGAGATCCATGACCAAATACTTAAAATCGTGATATGGGTAATTAAGCGAGAATCTATTAGTCATAATCCTATTCTCTACCTATAATTCCTGGAGAGAAAGATGTCTTATGAGGATATTAGAGCTATTAGAGATTTTCTTTACAATTTGATCAGTATCAGGACAGTTTCTGGTGAAGAGAGTGCTGGAATTAAGTTCCTAGTGCGTGTTTTTAGTGAATTAGGGATCTCCGAGATCGCAACACAATTTGTTACTGAAGATTCTCTTAATTTAATAATTAATGCTACAAAAAGTCCTGATCTCGCGATAATTGCGCATATTGATACCATTCCTCCACTCGTCCCAGCGAGGATTCTGGATGAGTATACTGTTGCTGGTACCGGTGCTGTAGATGATAAGGGGAGCATTGCTGCAATTTACTACATTTTCTATAAGAATTTTGAACTTCCGTCTAATGTCTCCATAGCGATTGTCTCTAATGAGGAGAATACGGGTAGTGGTTGTTTGAAGTATTTGGAATCTTATCATCCGAAACGAGCTCTTGTTTTAGAACCAACAGATCTGAGATTATCCCTATCCTCAACAGGATTTGTAGAGATCTTATTCACTATAAGCGGAGTAAAGCGTCATCCTGATTTTTTCGTGTTGGTGGATAACTATGAAGAGAAAGAAGATCCCGTGAGGAGAGCCATTAGGTTACTTAATGATCTGTCTATAGAACTGCAGAAGATTAAAGCTAAATTCTCTATTACTTACATATCTGCTGGGGATAAGGATTTAAGATTCACAACCCCCGACTCTTGTAGACTTGTGGTAAATATCCCGATCCAGCCAGGTTTTACTGTTTCTGAAGTATTGAAGATAATAAAGCATATCTCAATGAAGCATAAAGTACACTATGAAGTCTTGGACTTATCTGATCCGCATACAATGAATGATTCTACTTTTCTTCAAATTCTAAAAAAGAGTTATAAGGAAGTTTTCAGAAAAGATCCAGAGATATTTGTTCTTCCCAGTTGGACTGACGCAACAACTCTCATGGAAAAGGGTGTGCCTGCCGCGATATTTGGGCCAGGCAAACCAGAAATAGCTCATACGGTTTTTGAGAAAGTAGATGTCCGAGACATAATTCAGGCTGGAAAATATCTCATGGCTCTCTTAGATTATATTAGGAAGTAATTATTCCTCATGGTATATTTCTTTCAAAAAAGTAGGTAGGACAAAAACAGCTTCATGAATATTTCTGTTATAGTAAATTGTTCCTCTCACACTCCTAATTGGTGTTCTGGGGTCAATAGTGTTGGATGCTATAACAAAAGACCAAAGGCCTCCTGGATAAAATGGTACGGGGGCAGTATACAGGAAAACGTTTTTGAAAAACTTTTTGGCTGTTTTAAAGGTTCTTCTCGTTATTTCTTGCTGAAAAATGGGTGACCCTGATTGAGTAACAAGAATACCATTAGGAGCTAGAGCTTTATGTGCAGCTGCGAAGAATTTTTCTGTAATAAGCTTTTCCGCTGGAGTATCTATATAGGGATCCGTCCAATCTCCCAGAATTATATCATACGGTTCACCGTTATAATCCTCAAGGTATTCTAACCCATCTTTGATGACGATACGCGTCCTTTTGCTTGATAAAGCTCCGTTATCTATTTTCAGAAAATCTTTACATGCCTCTATAACTTTTTCATCAATCTCGACTATGGTTACTTCTTTAACAGTATCATGCTTAAGAACTTCCCTAGCTGTACCTCCGTCTCCTCCTCCAATTATTAATACTCTTGAGGGGTTTGGATGCGCGCACATTGCCACATGCACAAGCATTTCTGAGTAAGTGTCCCATTTTTCAGCTATCTGAATCGTCGTATAATCCTCTTCTTCTTCAAAAACGAGAATCTTTCCTAGGGCATCTGTTTCAGTGATTATAATAGATTTGAAAAAAATTGCTGGTCTAATTATTGGCTTGCCTTTAATCTTAAAGAGGATTGATATTCCTAATTTTTTGTTTCTTTCCCCAATCCACTGAGCCATTAATAGTCTACCCTTTCTAAACACTTGCTGTTTCCTCGTCATAATATATGTCTCCAGGCATTGGTTCGTTAAAACCTTTGAAGCCCTTAAGAGTCTCGATCCTATAGAATGTTGATGTGAACCAGTATCCCGTGGGTCTAGCTTTTAAAGGAGCGAGATCCCAACCCCTCATCTCTTCGATGTATCCCCAATTCACGTACTCGTTAAAGTCCCTAATCATATCTGTTATTACTACCTTGAATTCTGTTACTAGTATTTTTTGGAATTCCCTCCACTTGTCTAAGGAGGCATCGATTCTTGTTAAGCCAAAATATCCGGCGCATTTCTCTCCTTTAAGAGCTGCAATTCCGCGTCCAATGAAGAGCTTGAGTGCAGGAAGAGTTTCTGGGGGATCTGTTTGGAATGTGTCAAATTTTCCAACAAGTTCCTCTGGTAACGGATTTCTCAGATCCATAGTGTATACAGCAACGTCAAATCCATATTCCTCAGCGACGCGCTTTATGAATGAAGTTAATCTCTCATCAATCTCAACCACAGCGATATGCTTCGGCAAGCCAGTTAATCCTGCTGCAATACTAACTAAGTCATCATCTCCCAAAATTAGCAGATTTTTACCCCTTAGATCACCTCTCTGATCCATAAAAGCTATTCGGGCCAAGGTGGTCTCTGAATTTACGTAGCCCTGATCATATTCCTTGACAGCTTCTGGTCTATCCTTAACAATATTAAGAAATTCTCTCGTGACTTCGCCTAGATCCCATGAAACTGTTTTTCCAAGACATGCTTTGCACAGATAATTCCCGAATCCTATCTTTAAATTCTCCAGAATCCTCTCTCCCTCTTTTGTAAGAAGAATCTTATTGCCCTCGAATTTTATTAATCCATGATTCTCCAATTCCCTAACAATTGAAGCAACGACTACTAATGGTTCACCACTATATCTAACGATCATCCAGAAATCTGGTGTTTTCTGAGCGGCCATTAAGACAAATTCTACACTTCTAGAATAGCAAGGCACTTTAACCTCTGCCTCAACTTTCTTAGCTATTTTATTAAAGATGCTCTCCACAAAATTCATACCCAAATAACCTCTCCAGAAAACATCTTACACTGATGAAGAGATAATTAAATTCATGTCTTTGATAAAATAATAAGGATTTCTCTTATTAATGTCGCTGCAAGAATAGCTGTTATTGAAGTGTGATCCCGGGGTACTGCCTCCACCACATCAACGAATTTTGGTTTAGTCTCTAACAGCCCATTGATTATTTCGACTGGCGCCAGACCAAGAGGCTCTGGATTAGCTACTTCTGGAGCGTATGCTGGGTCTATCACATCTATATCAATTGAGATATAATCCGCATTTCTTAAATTATCTCTTAGAATTTCTGGGTTTTCCTTTATCTCTAAACTAGTGTAATATTCTATTCCTAAATTCTCTAGTTCTCTATGTGCTTTTTGTGATAAGGATCTAACGCCAAGCAGACAAATGTTCTCCCATCCCAAGATCTCACCGATTCGTCTTAATACACTATCATGGGTATATCTTGATCCTAGATAAGTATCCTCGAAGTCTCCATGAGCATCAAGATGCACGTATTTCCGAACTTCCCCTCTAAAAAAATTAATAGTAAAGAGAGTAATGGTATGATCGCCACCTATGAATAAGTATTTCTCAGCAAATGATAGTTCTTTTAAAGCATGCTCTACTCTCTTAGAGGTTTCCTCAAAATTTCCGAATGAAACTTCCACGTCCCCCCAATCTGATATGTCAAGGTTTCTGATATCAATGCCCTGCAACATACTGTACTCTTCTATGCTCTCTGATGCTATTCTTATGTATGTTGGAGCAAATCTGCTACCAGTGATGTACGTTTGATTACTATCGTATGGAATCCCCAGCACCACCACTTTTGAGCGCTGGAATAGCTGAAGTCCTAATAATGGCCTTACTGGCTTCAGAAACGTCATTTTCAAGAACCTCCGTATAAGGTTCTCCTCTAATCACGGTCATTGTTACATAATATCTTGGCTTTAAGTATTCTAGAATAATATCAAGAGCTTTCTGGGGATCAATCCCCCTACATGTGAAAATGTCTAAGGCTGCGTATCCGAATTCTGGCCATGTATGAATACTTATATGGGATTCCTTAACAGCTATCACTCCTGTAACACCATGAGGAGAAAATTTATGAAATATCTCACCAATTATCGATGCTCCTGCCTTAATAGCAGCCTTAATAAGAATTTCCCTTAGTCTGTCCAAATCATCTAATAAACGGGGATCTACACCATGCAATTCAACTATAATATGTCTCCCGAGCATACATATCACCTCGGTCACGTATTCATCTTTAAGGGAAGGGGGAGAAGAATAACTAATAGGTTGCTAGATAATGTCCTATTACCTAAGGAATTAAAGCAGAAACATATTTTAGTTAATGGAAAAACATAACCTAAATGAAATGGACGCTGGGTTGGACCCCTCCGGACACGCCCCAAGTATTCAAGCAGTGTCCTATCCCGAAATTTCTGAGAAAGTCTCTGGAGCGGGACCCTCCACAATTTATCCCCCTCCCCTAAGGAAACGTGCCAGGGAGGGTCGGGCCCGCCCCGGCACGCATATCTCATTATGATACTTACGTTATATATTTAAAATTATCTCCTATGACTCTTATCGTCTTCGAAAAGGGACCCCTAGGAGCTATCTGGCAATAATTATTAAAGATTAGGTCTATCATATATGTATATATTTGGGATTATTAAGGGATTATCTCTCGCCTATGATGAGCACGCCCTTCACTGACTAGGATCAAATGATGACCTCTACCACTGCTGAGGCGTATACTTTGGTGTTCTCATTGAGGGGAGAGAAGGCTGCTGAATTTGGTAATTTTGTGTATCGCAAGGCTGATGAAATATTATTACGTACCGGGAATCGTGTTCTTTCGGTAATCGTTTACGGGTCTATTATTGATGAAGCGTATGTAGAAGGTTTAAGCGATATTAATATAGCCTTAATAACCAAGGGAGTAGTGAATGATCTTTATTCTTTGAGGACAATTCTTTCTCATTACTTTTGGAAAAGATATCGAAGAAAATTATCGGTAGAAGTTTTTCCTTACGAAGTCTTTATCGCTTTCTATAGGAATTGTGTACCAATAACCGTTATTATTGCTAGAAAAGGGCTAGTTATTGCAGGTGGAGAACTGATTAATAAAGTTTTGAGAGAGAACTGTGTTTGTGGAGAACCAAGTCTTTACTACTCATTATGTCGAGCTATAAGAGAATATTCTAAGGCACTTCTAAATATTCTTCATGGACGCATAGCCTTAAGCATTAGATATCTTCAACATTCCCTCGTACATGCTCTGAGGGCAATCATATTAAGAGAAACAAACGAAATCCCATGTACTATCCCTGAAATTCGAGAAAATCTCAGAAAATTGAAAAGAATGGAATTACTAAATACTTTTTCCCAAATTATTATGCTAAAAATAAGGGCTTTTAATGCTGAAAAGATTTATAAAAGAAAGAGATTAGAGAGTTTAGGACCAAGAAATCCTTTATTTAAGGCTTTTAAAGATGTTTTCGATGTCTTATCCAGAGCATGGTTAAGCGTAGGTATAAACATCTTAACATTCGACGAACTCATAGGAATAATCAAGAAGCTTAAACCCATAGAGTTAGTGATGCGCTGCCAAGATAATTATCCAATTATAGAAATGTATGATAGGGAAGAAAGGTATCATCGTGCATCATTATGTAAATAATGCCTCTGCGCTTAAGATTTGATGTTAAAGGCTTCGATCACTACCCTGAAAAATTCTGAGAATTCGTCTAGATACTTAAAGGTGAGCCTTAAGATATTTCTTTCTTGCGTATGCTTCCCAATCACATAGTCTCCTACATCAATCTTCTCATCCGCGTCTCTGAAACTCTCTCTAGCAATGCTCTCTATAAGACCATATAGGTAGTAAAAATCATCCACATCGATCTTCTTTTTAAAGCTATAAGAGGCTAGAATTCCTTTATTATTAACTGTTGATAGGATACCAAACACTTTCTCCTTGTTTTTAAGAACTGATATTAGATCTTCAATGCTTGGGATTGGTAGATCCCATGGATGCGTGTGAAGGGAAGCATTTACATTATCTGGGACATCAATAAATACCAGATCTCCTCGAATTATTTTGTATTCTCCAGAAACTAATTGATAAATAGCTAGTTCCTCGTAAGTATTCTTTAGATTCTTAAGCAGTAATGTTAAGAGAACACGCATTATTTTCAACTCTCTCAACTCTCCCTGTGTATGAATGAGAAATGGAAATTGGTGGTTAGAGTTTATAAAATTGCTCCATTCTACTGCGTTCAGGATCTTTCAAATTTCCTACTAGTTATTTGTTCAAGTATTTTTCTCGTTATGATCTTTGAGAACTCCGTGAGCACTACTTTGCCTAATATGAGAGACATCTCGCCGAATAACTGGATAGTGCTTATCTTATTTCTTTCCACATAATACTTCATCCTATTTGTGATGAGAGAGTAGCTCAGAAATATGAGGGGGGCTATTGTAACTGCGAATAAAGAAAGAAGCCACCACAGCGTTATGGCTTCCTGACCATTACTAAATGATGCTATATAATAGATAATAATCATCACCATCCCTAATAACCCATAAATTGAGGCATCTGGCTCTGCGGCTCTAGTGGCGATGAATTTTATTGCCCTATTTTGTGCTATAAAGAGAACGGACAAAACAGTAATTATTACCCACACGATCATATTCTGCTGCACACTAGTGCTAAAATAAAAGCCAAGAGTTATGTATGATGCGTAAAATATGAAAAATCCAATCGCTGACCGCACAATTCTCCCATACTTTTTTGCTGAAGCTAAAGAGAAAGTTAAAACGAGAGCTAATGCAGTTATACAGATCCCATTGTTAATTTCTTGGATCCATATCTCATACAAACCGATGGTTAGAATGGTTATTAATAGCAGTTGAGGAAGAGGAGTTAGGAAAACTCTGGATTCGTCACTACCTAATAGAGCATACAGTCCAGCTGTTGAGGAAAAAAATTCCGCGAACTGTATGATGAGTAGGACTGCATTAAATAAGAGCCATAAGAAAATGATTATTAGTGTGCATGAGAAGATAGTTCTTGGGCTGGAGATTATTCCATAGAGATAGCTTGGAAGAAACTGTATTAAGTGTCTGGGGGCATTAATCATATATAAGGAAAGAATAATCCCTGCTAAAACGGTGAGGAGGAATTCAAGTTTAATACTCGCTTTCTTCTTACCAAATACTAGAGAGATGATTATAAGTAATAGACCATAGGTAACTGTTGCACCAGCTAAAGCTGGATTGTAAAGCCCAAGAGAGGTGAAAATAACAGTAGTTATCGTAATTATTATTGTTTCTTTGCGGAAGAATAGAGGTACCCCTCCCAATAACCTAGTTTTAATAAAATGCCATATAAGTCGTTCTAGATACGATGCTGACGTAGTTATTCCCCCCGTATCCTTTTTATCAATCTTCTTGTAAGAATAACAAATTATTATTCTTAAAACATCACTATTAATGGTTAATTTTGACGTAGCTGAAGATGCGTGGTGGCGAATAGAATGGTTGAAGAGATATTCGCTATTAGAGAAAAACCAGAGGAGGTAATATTACGGAGATTCAGACTTCTTGGGCTAGTATTGCTGGGTTTAGGAGCTGGCATAATTGTTCATAATATTCTTTTAAACCAATAAATAATTTTTCAAATAAATTAAGTATTTTGTTATTTTCTTTTAAGTAAATATTTTTCTTTCTCATATAGTCTAATAGATTGTATGATTGTATATATTCCATACAAATAATATTGTTGTCTAAATCATAAAAATATGG
>JAHKLG010000140.1 GCA_029856625.1 Candidatus Njordarchaeota archaeon
ATCGAAAAATTCGGGTGATTCTAGCCCCGCCCTATCTACTGCTAAGGTATATTGAGTTAGATCATTTGTTCCAATGCTCATAAAATCTACATGTTCCACAAACTTGTCCGCAAGAAGTGCTGCTGAGGGGATCTCGATCATTATCCCATATTTTACATTACCAAGCTCCTTGCCCTCTGATCTCAGCTCATTTATTATCTCTTCCAGAAAGCTTTTCATCCTAATGACTTCGCTGACATCAGCTATCATTGGAAGCATTATACCAACATTACCGTATTTTGCCGCTCGTAGTATTGCTCTAAGCTGTTCTCTCATGATTTCTCTTATCTCCTTCCAGTATAATCTTATGGCCCTCTTCCCAAGCGCTGGATTCGGTTCATGGCTCATGGGTAGGTAGGGTACTGGTTTATCAGAACCAATATCTAGAGTTCTTATAATCACTAGGTTTGGAGATAACCTCTGGACAGCGAATTTATATGCCTGGAACTGTTCTTCTTCCGTTGGTGGATTATCTCTGCCCAAGAAATATATCTCAGTTCTAAATAATCCTACGCCTTCAGCCCCATAATAAGCAGCGGTCTCTGCTTCATCTTCTTTCCCTATATTCGCCACAACAAATACCCTCGTCTTACCATCCGCCATCACCGCAGGCTCTTTTGCTTTACGAAGTATTTCATGCATTATTCTGTCCCATTTTTCCTTAGCTCTCATAATTTCTCTTAGCTTCTCCTCAGACGGATTCACTATTACAATACCATTTAAACCATTAACAACTATTGTATCCCCACTTCTTATCCTCCTCATCGCATCCTTAACTTTCACAACTGTCGGTATTCCGAGGCTTCTAGCTACTATAGCGAAATGCGATAGAGCTGTCCCATACTGCGTAACTAGTCCCTCCATTTTATCTGATAAGTATAGAACCTCGCTTGGATGGAGTTCGGTCGCTACAATTATACCTTTCTTTTCCGGCTCTACTTCTTCAACACCCGCTAGCTTCTTCAATAATCTAATGCAGAGATCTCTGACATCACTAACTCTTTCGCGCATATAGACGCTTTCGGATCTAAGGAAGATCTGACTAACTTCATTTAAGACCTTCTCAATAGCTTTGGCAGGATCCTCGCCTTTAGCAATCAGTTCCTTAATCTTTCCTGAGAACGATTCGTCTTCGAGAATCATTAGTTGGAACTCCAGTAGCTCCAGAATATCCTTGCCAGCAACATTCTTAAGACTTTCCATTAGATCTGAGATCTCTTTTCTAGTTCTCTCTACTGCCTCTTCAAATTTCTCCGCATCGATCTTTGATCCTCGGATCCTCTCTAGAAGATCTTCTAGCTCATATCTTCTCAATACAATGGCTTCTCCTATACTAATACCCGGGAATACTCCAGAACCCTTAAGGATAATTTCCATTCTAGATCACTCTATAAATACTCCAAACAGTAGATGAAGTGAACGTATTTTTAACTTTTTATATTCATCTTATGTAGGAAACTAGAGAATTTGTATATTCATTAGGACTTTGCTCACTCAATATTTCCAAAACCTGGTTTTAAAAGCTAGAATAAAACAATCTAGGACTCTCTTACCTTATAGTGGAGATAAAGAGGACATGATATTGTTACGCATCTCTCTGCCGCTTATTTTTAGTGTTGGATCCTCTCAGCGGGGATTATAATGGGAAAGATGTGTTATCCTACTTTTAAATTGAAGGAGAAGACAAATGAATTTGTGAGAGGAAGCCATGTCTTTTTTATTTTAGCAATTCTATACTAAATATTTTTAATATGAAGAATAATTTGAGGCGAGAGAAACTTGAAAACAATCGGTATCGAGGAAGAGCATGGAAGACCCGTCCTTCCATTTACCGCATTTGTGGGCCAAGATGATCTAAAGCTAGCTCTCATTTTATTGGCGATTAATCCACGTATTGGTGGTTTATTAATAATGGGGGAGAAAGGTACGGGGAAATCGGCGATTGTGAGAGCATTAGCGGATCTCTTACCACCGATAAAGGTTGTGAAGGGTTGCCCTTTTAATGATGATCCAGATGATCCCGTGAATATGTGTGATATCTGTAGGGAGAAGATTAAAAGTGGAGAGAAGTTAGAAACTGAGTATAAGCGTATGGAGGTTATTACGCTTCCTCTAAGCGCTAGCATAGATGCTGTAGTAGGAACTATTGATATAGAGAAGGTTCTAAGAGAGGGGCTGAAGGCTTTTCAACCAGGCATCTTGGCTAGAGCTAACCGGCAAATTCTTTATATTGATGAGGTAAATCTCTTGCCCGACCATATCGTTGATGCCATCTTAGATGCTGCCGCTCTTGGATGGAATTATGTTGAGCGTGAAGGCGTCAGTATAGCCCACCCCTCAAGATTTATTCTTATAGGTACAATGAATCCAGAGGAAGGAGAGCTTAGACCCCAACTCCTTGATAGGTTCTCACTATCTGTTCGGGTGGAGAGTATTAAAGATGAGAAACTGAGAGTTGAGATAATTAGGAGGAATCTAGAATTTTTAGAGGATCCAATAGGTTTTAGGAGGAAGTGGGAGGAAGAGCAGAGAAAGTTGCGAGAAAGAATACTGCGGGCGAAGGAGATCCTCCCTAAAGTGAGGATTGGGGAGGAATTACTATACATTATTGCTGAATTGTGCAATTCTCTTAGAGTTGATGGGCATAGACCAGATATTGTAATAGCTATGACGGCAAAGACGATCGCCGCATATAATGGCAGGGATCACGTTATTGAAGAGGATATACTCGAAGCAGCTAAATTAGCTCTCGGTCATAGAACCAGAGAGAAAGGTCTTTTGGAGCCAGCTTCATACAAAGAAATTAAGGAAGCATTCGGAAAAGCGGTGAAAAAAGCACGAAAATTTTTTCGCAAAAGTGGAGAAGGGTAAGCTTGGGAAGGGAGAAATAAGTGTTTCTAAATTAGCGAAAACGGATAAGTTGAGGTTCGGCGTGGTTAGTGAGGAGGAAGAGATAAAAGCTGAGGGGAGGATTAAATTCCCCGGAGAAGAGTACATTCCAGCTAGTCCAGATAGTACAAGAAAGAGAAAGAAGGGGCGAGCGAGGCTTTCTGAGAAGCTTGAGGTATTTGGAAAAATGATCTATAGGAAAGTAAAGAAAATTCCCAAGACAAAGTTTGATAAATTGGTGCGGGGAGGTGTGAGTAAGCGAGAGAAAGTGATTGAATACCCATTAAGAGTTAGTGGGCCTGGAATCTATCCCTTACAACCTGGAGTTTATAAAAGGGTTTCATGGATCAGTATTCCAAGGAGCAGCGTTAATAGGAGAAGAATACTGGTAACAGCTTCCCCTGGGAGTGGTAAGGATGGTTTTGTAATAGATGCCATTGCGGGAAAACGCGGAGATATCTCACTATTTCGCACAATTATTTCCGCAATCATCAAGGGGCATATAAGAGATAGAAAACCACTCATTAGGTATGATGATTTAAAAATAGCTGTTAAGAAAACTTATTCACGCTTAATTATTCTAGTGGTGCTTGACACGAGTACAAGCATGAAGTATATGTTGCCATGGCTCATTAGAGCAATCATTAAGTTAAAGTTATTGGCTTGGAGAAAACGTGATAAAGTGGGCTTAATAGTTTGTTCTGGAAAGGAGGCTGAGGTCTTAGTATACCCCACAACTAATATTAATATTATTATGAGGAAATTTAGATATATTAAATTGGGTGGAAGTACACCATTAGCTGATGGTATGCTGAAAGCGCTTTATATAATAAAGAGGGAGAGATTACGGAATCCTGATATTATGCCATTAGTAGTATTAATAAGCGATGGCCTTGCGAATATCCCATTGAAGAGGAAGATCCCAGAGGGAATTTATGATATATGCCCCATTAGAGGATTTGCGGATACTATTTACATGGCCAAGCTTTATCGGAGAGAAAGGATACCCACTATAGTTATTAATCCGCTACATGAACCAGGTGCTCAAATGGTTTACGGATGGAATCCAACAAAGCTCCTCCATATAATCTCCAGAATAACCAAAGGTATCTACATTGGTATTCCTCCTCGTATGC
>JAHKLG010000141.1 GCA_029856625.1 Candidatus Njordarchaeota archaeon
AGCCATCATATGTGTTATCTTAACGATAATCTCTCTTAAAATCCCAGAAACAATAAAAAGTGAAGAATGAGGAGGATTATTCATTCCTCGATAGGCTCTCCTCTCTTTAATTTCTCCAAAATTTCCTGAGCGAAGTGGAAGGTTATTTTCCCTTTCTTAATCATTATCTCAGCTACCTTGTCTATCAAGTTACCAGTAGCCCCCGCCATGACGGCTAGGTTTCTAGCATGAAGTTTCATATGGCCTTTCTGGATACCCTCCGTAGCAAGGGCTCTAAGAGCAGCGAGATTCTGTGCTAATCCAACAGCTCCTATTACCTCAGCCAACTCCTTTGCGGTTTTTACACCTAGAATCTTTAAGCATACTCTTGCTAGAGGATGAACCTTTGTAGCTCCACCAACAATACCCACTTGAATAGGCATTTCTAAGGTACCCACTAGATCACCATTCTCATTCTTCTCCCAAACACTTAGGGGTTTATAGACGCCCCATCTTGCAGCATAGGAGTGAGCACCAGCTTCTACAGCTCTCCAATCATTACCAGTTGCTATAACTACAGCATCAACGCCATTCATTATTCCCTTATTATGAGTAGCTGCTCTGTAGGGATCAACATCAGCGAACGCCCATGCTAAAACAATGCCATCGACTACCTCCTCGCCCCCTAGCGCATCCTTTGGTACTACACAATGAGCTCTGACCAATCTCTTATCAGCTAGGTTTGAAATTATCCTTAGATACACTTTTCCACCGGTTATCTCCTCTATATAGGGCGCAACTGCCTCAGCCATAGTGTTTACCGCATTAGCCCCCATAGCATCCTTAACATCAACAAGAAGATGCGTTATAACCATTGGGCCATACCGAGAATGAATTACCCTAACTTCCAGATCCTTAGCTCCACCACCAAGCTTCACTAATATTGGATCTTGTTCATTCGCGATTCTCAGAATCTCGTCTTTATGCTCTAAGATCCTCATCTTAGCTCCATAGGGATCCGCTACTCTCGTCAATTGTATCTGACCAATCATTATTGATTCCGTGGCGACGGATCTTATACCTCCTCCCGCTCTACATAATTTTGCAGCGTGACTTGCAGCAGCCACAACGGATGATTCCTCGATAGCCATTGGAACTAGATAATCCTTACCATTAATCAAGAAGTTCACAGCTATTCCTAATGGTAATGGGAAAGTGCCTACCACGTTCTCTATCATTATATCCGCTGTCCTAAGATCAAGAGCCCCAACCCTCTTTAGTAACTCTACTTCCTCATCAGTAAGATTCGCAAACTCCTTCACTATTCTAATTCTCTCCTCAAGCGGTAGTTTATAAAAGCCGGGGATCCGAGATGTTTTTTCCGCCAAGTTTTTTCATCCTCACCGAATAACATCTCGTGGAAAAATCCGAAAGCTTTGAAAGCTCCCGAAATCCTCCCCGAATCCACTATCCTAAAGCTATTTATAAACCTTACCAACTAATATCATCACTAGAACTCAGAAGCTTTAGTATCCAGAATCCCATCACTTATTTCGGTTAAAATAACCGAAAAGCATTAGCGGAGTATAAATTGGATCATATATTTTTAGGGATAAAGAAGCTATTTTGTATGAGATTCTTACTTATACGCTAGTTTGTAACCTACCCTATATATTATTTTTCCTTTTCGAACATACGACGCAAGTTCTGCCATAAGTCTTTCTAATGGGATTCCCATCATTTCAGATATTTCTTCAACATCCTTACTCCCTGTGCATTGAGATAATATAAGTCTCTTCATTGGATTCTTTTCTTTTATTATTATTGCTCTATCTACTAATACTGGAAAAAGAGCTTCTTTAACGAATGCTTTTAGCCTCTCCGGGACTTTTCCCGTCTTCTCTATTATGTCTCTGAATAAACTTTGGAGGAGTTTCTTAATTTCCTCGTCTTTAAGTTCAGTCGGGGAAAAAATCTCTCTTATGATTTCTTCAATAGATTTTATAAGATTATCATCTATGATTATTATCTCTCCTTCTGGCAGAAGATTATCAACACCTTTAGCTAAATGATCCAAGACACTAAAGATCTTTTCTTCATTCATCTGCTCCTTAGTCATTAATGCATAAAAAGCTTTACTTCCTCTTAGAAAGTAAAAGGATCCATAATCCGTTTTAATGGATATTCTGTCTCCTACTTTACCTAGCGCTTCCCTGTTCAGAGCAATTATCGAGGAGATAAGAGCTGATAGCAATCCTCTCCTTCTTTCGTCTTCTTCTCTCCTAGGGAAACTATATATCAGTGTCCCATCCTCGCGCATGACTAGGAGTAATGTACTTGTCTTAGCAATTTCCATTAACATTACCTAAAAAAGCCCCATCATTTTTAGTACAAATATGCTCACCTTCAATTAATTAGACTACTATCACTCTTATTTAAAAATCCGTAGTATTCTCCGATTAATACTTGAGACAAATTTTTTAAGGAAACATCGCTTTTAAGAAAAAGTAAAAAACATCCATATTTAATTCGTATTTGATTTTTTGAGTTCAATTATCGTATTTTTGAATAAGGCTGATCTCGTACTTAAGGGGAGAGCTCTCATGATTACACGTTTCTTTGTGAGACGTATTGTTAATAGGTGGGTTGAGAAGACTAGAGATTGGGGAAAGGACGAATGGATAAATTACTTAAACGAAGAGTTTGACAAACTAAAAAGAACAAAGTGGACCAAGAGGTTTTTCCCCGAGCTTGAACACATGAAATACGATGATCTAATTAATTACAAGGTTATTAGAGAATATCCCTCATCTCCTCCAGATTATCCAGCATTTATGGAGTGGAAAAGCAGTGGTACTGTAAAAAGAAAGATTATTAGATTTAGCAGAGGAGACGCGCTAAAGATGCTTAGAGCTGCTGGCCGTTACTTATTTGATATGGGTATAGGTTACTCAACGAAAAATGCATTAGCAATCTATACGAGCGAGGAATTCGCTACCTCAAAAATATTTCTAATAACAACGGAGATGTTCGCTAAAAAACGATTCTTGGCATCATTATTAAGGCTTCATGAACAAGAGGGAGAAATCGTTAATCATGCCCCATACGATGCTGTCACAGGATTATTGGGTTTTATATGGTATGTTTTTGAAAAAATTGTTTCGAAACATGATATCTTAAGCGATGTAGCAAATCTAGTTACAACTGGGGAATCATTAACTCCTTCCGTGATAAATAGTCTAAAGGAGATTGCGGAGAAATGGGGTAAGGAAATAAAGATTTTCAACGGTTATGGATGTGCAGAGGGAGGATTAATAGCAGGATCTCTTTACCAAGGAAAGTATTACGAGCTTCTATATTATCCAGATTTCGTAGGTCTTATGATACTTACTCAGGAAAACGAACTAGTTAATATATTCGACGCAAAAATAGGAACAATTGGGGAAACCATTATAACCCTATTAAAGGATATGGTGGTGCCAAATTATGCATTAGGGGATTTAATCGAGGTAGTGGGTAAGAATTCTAAGGGAATACCTATCATAAGGGTACTTGGGAGAAAGGCAAAGAGGGTTCGAGTTAAGCTACCAGAATTTGGAGAAGTGGAGGGATTGGTTGGGGGTATCTTGAGAATAGCTAGCATAGATTTTAACACATTTGCTTGGGAGGAAGCATTAAGCAATCTTACTAAGGATTACTTCATACTTGTACACGATTATAGAAGCTATGCTAAGATGCTAATCTACACGAGCACGCCATTTGAGAAAGAAGAATTATTTAAAGAGTTAAGCAAGGATCCTCTACAACACGCATTGGCTAAGATGATTGAGAGAGAGATAATCAAGTTAGAGATAATACACGATCCAGAATTAACTAGTAAACTCGCATTAGCTATCGAGCAGGCTGTCCTAGAGGATAGAAGCCCAAAGATACCAAGAATACTTCTTGTGAGAGGCGATTAGTATATCTACTTGACCCTATGAATTCCTTCAGTCTTAAATAATTTCAGAATATCCTTAGCCCTCTCCTCATCAAATATCCACTCAATAGTTATTTCACAGAAATCATC
>JAHKLG010000142.1 GCA_029856625.1 Candidatus Njordarchaeota archaeon
AAGAACTTCTACAAATGGTGGCATAGTTCGTCCAATTAGATACCCGATTTTTCTAGCTTTTTTCTGCCTTAATCCGCTTTCAACAAGATATCGGACAGTTAGATGACCTATTCCTCCTAAACCGTGAAATCCAGTTATGATGAATTTTCCTTCAAAGTCCGTATCCTCAGTGATCACGAGCGATAATTCATGTTCCCTTTTGTAAAATTCGCGAAAGTTTTCCTTACTCATATAATGAACACCTTAAAAACTTTTGTCATCTTAGAGTAAATGGGTGCGCGGAAGGTATTTAAGGACTAGGGTCGTCAGCTTTCGCCTAAGTTAGGAATTCGATTAAAACTACTTAATAGAGTGCTTCCATATTCGTTTAATTATTGATCGTAATTTGAGGATCTCCCTAATACTCAATCGTGCGTTTTTGAGGATTGCTTTTATTATAATAACCTCCTCTTCTGGTGCAAGAAAACCCATTCCCCTACCGAAATACATTCGGACAAGAGCTCTTATTGAATCACTAGCGGATTCGTAGTGAAATACTTCTCTTAGATATAGATTAAGTCTAAAAAGCTGAGCTGGCGAAAGAGATTCGAATGAATTAATAGCTTCTCCCGACTTCAATATTAGTCTAGCAGTTTCAGTATCTAATCGTTTAAATGTACTTGATAATTCCTCTAGTAGTCTCCTTTTAAGTTCCTTATTAGCTAATTTAAAAGCACTCGTAGCTTTATCGCTTATCGGCAATCCAACAATTATAGTGTGTTCTCCAGTAGTCCTATTTACTACTGGACTTAGGTGTATTGGAATAAAATTATTCTTTAACCAGAATGATAGTAATTCTGGATAACTGCTAAAACCAGCAGCTATCCAATCAATTCCCTCCTTCATAGCTATCTCAATGAGTTTTTTCAACGCAAGACTTCCTAATCCTTTTCTAAAAAGTCTTGGGTGCGTAGCGATTCTAACTATTCTCCACCCCTTAAGGGATGGAAAATCTACAAGGCCATAATACTTAAAGATTTTATCAGGGACTATATGACTGGATGGGGCTGTTGTATATAGGAGAGAAATCTCACTTTCACTAAGATTACCTTCCATACATATCTGAAGAGCTACTAATATTTTTTCATCAATTACTAGAGCATAAGCTTTATGATGCGGAGCATCTGCAATAAGTAACGCATCCTTAGGATTATTCCTATAATGAGCGGTCACCAATATTCCGAAGAAATTTCGAAGGATATCAGCGTTTTTAGGCTTAAGAAATAGATCTAACGGATTAAGTTCAACTAATCTTGCTTCACTTATCTTCTCAAGTATACTCTCATTTACTTCGCATGGCTCAGCATCTAATAAGAGAGCTTTAAATAACCAAGCTTCGACGGGGTCATTCAGAGCGTATCGAATGGGTTCATTTAGCGTAATCCATTTTAGCGTTTTTCTCTCTTGCTTAAGTAATGGGATAAATCTAACAGAGAAAGTTCTGCCGGATCCTTCATATCCATGAATTGTAGTAGAAAAAATAATTGGTCTTTTCCTTTTAATAATTCTGCTGAGCAAAGGAAATTGAAGTCCTGCAGCTTCATCTACTATTATTATATCAGCATCAGAATGCACTATGTCATATGGCGGAACATATTTCGCATTAATAATTTTGCTTGAAAATTCAAAATCCTTTAAGCGATATGGGATGGAAAGCGCATCATGACTCTTTGCTAAAAACCTGAATATCTCCTCGCAATTTTCCTTTTCTGGTGCTGTTATAAGCGCACGAGTCACTATATTACTATCTCTAAATCTTCTGACGGCAATGCCCGTTAAGCCGATACCTACAATTGCTGATTTTCCTCTTCCCCTATCTGCTGTTATGAGTAAGGTATCATGAGTATCGATTTCCTCAAATGCTTTTAAAGCATTCATTTGATCTTGGGTAGCACAAATTAAATAAAGATTTTTGTCAAAAACCCGGTTTACAGGTGGTTCGATTTTCTTCTGGTAAATTTCACGAAATATTTCTGATTCATTGGGAATTCTGATAAAGCTTAGAGAATAACTTGAGAAAACGTAAATAAGAGGCATTTCAAGGGCTAATTTAAGGAGACGACGACGAAGTATGTCCCGAGGGGGTCTTTTTTCCCCAATTGGTACCAGTTCTTCAATATATCTTCTGGAGTTAATATAGCTGAGAGGAAGAAGAAGGAAGATTAATCCACCACCCTTCACAGTCTCGATAGCACGACTAAGAGAAATAACATCAGGATACCATCTGAGATCAATCAAAGCATTATCAAAAGTTCTTCCCAGTATCTTTTTTGTCTCCTTAAGCTCTACGAAAGTCATCTTTTTCGATACTAAATTAGGGATGCGTTTATCATCAGATACCACTAATGATGATTCAGTTAAAAAATGATCTATTCCTTCAGAAATTATGCGTTCAATCAAATTATTACCTAAGATAACGATTAATCTTCGTTGATAAGTTTTTTTGGCCTTCTCCTTAGCTTTTTCTAAAACGTTTATGAATCTCTCAAGATTCAAATTAGGCCCACCATCAATCCTAAAGCGTATTCGGTAATTTATCATCTAGTGGTCTCCAATTACAATGCCTATATATGGGTTGTTTAAGAGATTTGGAGCCGTTTTTATCTTATCACTTTTCTTTTAAATAACAATTTTTGTACATGGACCTTTATTTAGCGAATGTTTTATATAGTTTTTCACCCGGTTTACTACACGATATAGGATAAATAATTCTTCAAAAATTTAGGGTTGCCTTAAAGATATCCTCATTAACTCTAGACGGTGGGTTTTATGGGTGCCGAACCTAGAGCAATACCCGTGCTAATTCTTAAAGAAGGAACTGCTAGAACTAAGGGAAGAGAGGCACTTTATAATAACATATTAGCGGCAAAAGTATTGGCCGAAATTATGCGTACAAGCCTTGGGCCTAAAGGAATGGATAAAATGCTTGTTGATCAATTCGGTGATATAGTCATCACTAATGATGGAGCAACAATTCTAGACGAGATCGATATAGTTCACCCCGGAGCAAAATTCATTGCGAAGATAGCGAAATCGCAAGATATAGAAGTGGGAGATGGAACCACGACAGCCGTTGTGCTGGCTGGAGAATTACTAAAGGAAGCTGAAGATTTGTTAAGAGAGGATATTCATCCAACGATTATTATTGATGGCTATCAAAAGGCTATGAAGAAAGCACTAGAAATTCTGGACGAGATAGCTATCCCAGTAGATACAAAGGACAAGGAAAAAGTGAAGGAGATAGCTAAGACAGCTGTCGCTAGTAAGATACTTGCGGGTGTAGCAGACCACTTCGCCGAAATGGCCATAAAGGCTGTAGAGAGAGTAATGAGAGAGGAAAATGGGAAGCTTATTATTCCAATAGATGCTATCAAGATAGAGAAGAAGGAAGGAGGCTCGCTGGAAGACTCTGAGCTAATTGATGGGCTAGTAATTGATAAGGAGGTTGTACATCATAGAATGCCTAAAAGAATAGAGGATGCAAAGATTGCGCTCATTGCATATTCTTTAGAATTAGAGAAACCAGAATTCGCAGATGTTAATGTAATGATGGATGCTCAAACAATAGATGCTTTACTTTCCTGGGAGAAAGAAAAATTGAAGGAAATGGCAGAAAAAATAATCAAAAGCGGCGCCAATGTTGTATTCTGTCAAAAAGGTATAGATGACATAGTACAGCACTATCTCGCTAAGCATGGAGTGATGGCTATAAGAAGGGTGAAAAAGAGCGATATGGAGAAATTAGCAAAAGCTACAGGGGCTAAGATAATAATGAATGAGGACTTCTTATCTCCGGATGCACTTGGTTACGCTAAAGTTGTTGAAGAGCGCAAAGTAGGCGATGAGAACATGATCTTTGTTAGAGGATGCAAGAATCCTAAAGCGGTCAGCATTCTGATAAGAGGAGGTACTAAATTGACCATTGAGGAGGCTGAGCGATCTCTAAAAGACATGCTCAATACTGTTAGAAACATCTACCTAG
>JAHKLG010000143.1 GCA_029856625.1 Candidatus Njordarchaeota archaeon
CTTAGATTTAAATGATTAACCGCTGTCAGGTTACCGAACTTCTTAACGAGATCCCTTGTCTCTATTGCAAAGGTCATTACAGATCCTACCATTGACAATTATCAATAAATTAATTAATGTTTAACAGCATTATTAACACTAATGTTAACAAAAAGTATTTGAAATTATTGTATCATCATAAATAGATCAATGTTAGGGGGAGAAAAGATGCCTAAAGTAAGGGATATAGAAAAAGCTATTCTGGAGCTTCTCAAAAGAACCGCAATTGGATTAACAACATCTGATTTGGCAGAAAAGTTAGGAGTATCTAGATTAACTGTTATGAAGTATCTACAATCATTAAAGGGAAAAGGTGTTATTATCGATCGAAAAGTTGGTGCTTATAAGTTATGGTTTCTAAAGGAGACCTTAGATACTCGTAAAAGACTTATCTCTAAGCGACTAGCCTGCATCCTAGCGGTGGTCTTCGCAAAAATATTCCCGAAGAGACTCGAAGAAATAGCCTTTAATGTTGGAAAAAATTTAGCGACAGAATTTATTAAGAGATACCCCGATGATTATTTTCTTCTAGAGAAAATCCCCAAAAGCTCATTTGAAAAAATAGCTCTTGCAATAGAATTCATTAGCGAGAATCTTAGAGTGGATGGATTCGAAATAGAGGAAAATAGAGGCATAATAAGGATTGTGGGGCCTTTATGTAATGATGATACTGCCAGCTTAAGCTTAATAAATCTAATAGCTGGGGCCATAGTAGGCTATCTAGAAACAGATACAAAGAAAAAAGCAGAGATAGTGAGTAAGAAGATAAAAAAGATTGATGGAGAGTTCGATATAGTTTTTGAAATTGCTCTCAAATAATAGTGTCCTATATCATTGGAGTAGTTATTAATTAAGCCTAATGATGGCGTTTGTGTCTAATATCACATATTAAGAATCTCCCTCTAAAAATATCCTTAAGCTACTAATGATAATCCTACCCTAAGGAGAAGGCAGAAAAAAATATAATCTGTTCTTGGCTAAGCAATTTAAATGCCCCCCGTTCCGGGCGCCCAGAGCGACCCTACTAAGTCGCGATGATTGGGCGTCGGCTCGGGGGGCTACAATTCAGTTGGTGTTTTTATGTCTTTGGAACCTAGGATTGAGGAACTCCTCCTTTTAGCTCAGAGTGCTAAGGGCAGGGTCCTCGCAGCTAAGAAAGTCAGAGATCTCTCCCCAAATGTTCCTCTAGAAAAGCTGTCTGAGTTAATAAGAGTTCTTAGTAAAGACCCCGATTCATTAGAATTCAGCGAATTAGCTATATCACTTGCTATGCTCCTAGAAAGAATGCAGGAAGATAAGGCTATTAAACTCTTAGAAGAGATGCTAGGGGAGAGAAATACAAGGTTATTACTAGGAATGGTATTAGGCGTTATAAAGGCTAGTAAGATCGATATCGACACTATGGCTGAATTGATTAGAAGATTAGTTTTTGATGAGGATGATGAGGTGAGGAATTCTGCCTTGGGGGCTTTAAGGAATAATTTGAGCATCTTAGGAAAAGATTTTCTCATAGAGCTTCTCTCAGATGCTTTCTCCGGTAAAGATAAGAGGAAAAAAGAAGGGGGGCTTATCCTATTATCTGCATTTGCGGATAAGATACCTCCTAATCTCTTATCAGAATTCATTCTTATAGCACTGGAGGAAGAAGAAGATATCCGGTTGAAAGCGTTGGAAATCCTGGAATTTGTACTTAAGGATAGATTGCCGAGGAAGACTATTAAGGAGATACTTCAGAAAGCCATAAATGAGGGATCTGAATCAGTAAAGAAAGAGGCTTTAAAAATTGCTAAAGATCTAGATCTAAGCATTTAGATCAATTGTTTTCTCTCCTCTTCTTCTATCGGAAATTGTTCAAAAATAGTAGGTTTCGATACTTTCCTTCTAATCATCCCCTCGATGACTATTGGTTGAAGTGTTCTAGCTAATGCCACAGCTCTATCCAGTCTTGCCTCATTATTAGAATAGATAGTCATTATTGTTTCTCCTCTCTTAACGTATCTCCCACCCTTTTTAGGGAGATATACTCCAGCTCCTTTATCTTGAGGAGCTCCAGCGGCTCTGACGATAGCTATTACCGCTTGATTGTCTATCATTACCACATAACCATCCGCTGGTGCCTCTATATCTTCCTTATACTGTCCTACGGGAATATCATCCGCACTTACGTTCGGATTTCCTCCTTGAGCTTCTATGATCTCTCTCATTTTCTTTAATGCTTTACCAGAGAAAAGGATGTCTTTAGCAACATTCGCCCCTCGCCCTTTTGATACTCTCCCTGTCATCTCTAGTAACATGCCCGCTAAGCCAGTAGCTTTTTCTACTAAAGAAGTAGATACTATGTTACCCTCTAACGTAGTTAATGCTTCTTTCGCTTCTAATGCGGGTCCAACCGCATGTCCTACTGGTTGATCACCATAAGTAATCGCTGCCTCTATATCCACTCCTAATTTTTGTCCCAAAGTAACAAACATCTGAGCTAGCCTCATAGCATCCTCGATAGTCTCAACTTTGGTTCCTCTTCCCTGAGGAATATCTATGACTAGGTACCTCACTCCCATTGCCATTTTCTTTGCCATTATTGAAGCGAGCATCTGGGATATAGGATCGATGGACAAAACACTCTCTACTTTCTTAATGAAAAGATCATCAGCAGGAGCAATGTTAAGCGATCCTCCCCATACTAAGCATCCATTTGTTCTATTTACAACTTCTATCACTTCTTCTAGAGAAAGGTCTACAGGAGCTAGAACTTCCATTGTGTCTGCAGTGCCAATAGTAGTTATACTTCTCGAACTAGTTTTTGGGATCTTTAATCCAGTCGATGCTATTATTGGAACAATTAATAAACTCACTTTATTCCCTGGTACTCCACCAATACTATGCTTATCTACAGTGTCTGGTCCAAAGTCAACCGTTTCCCCAGTCTCAACCATTGCTAATGTGAGATCCGCTATTTCATCAAGCGTGAATGGCTTAAGCTCTTGCCTAACAATAAATGCCGCCAAAGCCACATCTGGTAATTTATTACTCAGCGCATCGGAGAGAATTTTCTTAAACTCGTCTTTTGTCAGCTTTTTGCCTCTTAGGCATTTTCTCACAAGTTCTATAGAATCGACATATTTTGTTGAGGACAATTTTATCCCCTATCGCCTTAACGCCATAAAAGAAGACCGAATTAAAACATATTAAGCATTTATTATCTTTTTCTTCCACCTAACTACACGGTAGGCATCTATGCCAAATTTTCTCCTAATGAAGTTTTCTAATCCAGATACTAAATCCCGTGCTCCTCGTGCTCTGCTTATTAACTCCTCGACGGAATTCTCGGTCACAATTTCGTATACCCATGCGAGTTTCCCTTTACCACCTCTTAAAACTCGGCCTACCCTTTGAATAAATTCTCTTTCTTGCTTTGAACCTCCCGCTATTATAGCTACTGATGCGTCTCCTACATCCACGCCTTCTTCTCCTTTCTTAATAAGGACGATACATCTTATATCTCCTCTTATAAATGCTCTCTGAATGAAACTTTCTTTAGATTTATCCGTTTTTGACGTTAGAAGTGCGGTGGGTAAAATCTTTTTAATTGTTTCAGCGATCTTTTCTGCAAATTTTATACTGCCGGCGAAGACAAAGATTTTGTCATCCTTATGGTTCTTAATCAGCTCCCTAATAACTTCGAGCTTAATTGGATTATCCCTAGCTATTTCGATTAGTTTATTAAGAATTTTCCTCTTCTCAACCTCATTATCAGCTAGTTCAAGTCTCTTCTCTAGTTGAGAATATATAAGCCGATATTCAACGGGAAGCGGAACAAGTATCTTTCTAATAGCAACCGGAGCTAGAATTCCTCTTCTCACTAATTCCTGATACGAGATCTTATAAACAATACCCCCTGCTAGCTTAAATAACAATATTTCATTATTATCTCTTCGCTTAGGCGTGGCTGAAAGAGCCATTCTATA
>JAHKLG010000144.1 GCA_029856625.1 Candidatus Njordarchaeota archaeon
AACACGATCGCAAAACGTTTTGGAGTCAGAAGATATTCAGAAAACGGGCGAATAATCTAGTGGGGGTGAATCTGGGTTAGGACTTTTTTACACATTCTTTTATATAGTATGCTATCGCTAGCATTCCTGGGTGGTTCGTCATTATTCCTCGCTCTCTTCCTGTTGTTATTGGTATTTTGCATTTCTTTCTCTCAAAGTCCAGTACCATTTTACTGAAGTCTTGTGATAGGTATGTTTCGATTTCTAAGAGAATCTCTTTTTCCCACTTCTCTATTCTCTCTTTCCATGCTGCTGGTGGATCTGCTCTTCCTATTTGTGCATCTTTCTCCCAATCTTCTAAGCTTTTGTGCACGAAGATTATTGCATCGATTCTCTGGATGAGATCATCTAATTGTTTTGTTAGTCTTCCTGGTGCGTCGGTTATTACGATTTCTGCTTCAGTTTTCTCTAGTATTTTTAGTCTCTCGTAATATTCCTTTAGATCAAATTCTTTCCTCTTTATCGGTTTTTCCCCACGAATGATCTGGGGGACAACGATGTCTTTGACATCTGTTTGTACGTGTTTTATATCTACGTTCAAGTGATCTCTTAAGAAGAAGAGTAAAGTTGCTACTATTATTGATTTGCCGCTTCTAGGCGGTCCTACTACGGCTATTTTCAATACGTACACCGCTTTTTCTAGAGAAACTCTATTTATCATTAAGTGTCGTTTCGCCTAATAGTTCAGCATAGCCAGGATTTTTGTTATTGGCGTTTTAGCATTTAGTGCTAGGCTTAAAATATCCTCAATTCTCTCCATTATTGTTATTGTTCTCAAGAGCTGATCCAAGGTATCGTTGCTTGTCAGTTTTTTGCTGAGTATTACTCTTATTTTTTTCCCACTCTCTAATCTTTTCCTTGCTTCTTCTTCGGCCTTGATTGGGTCAAGTAGGGAGAGTTTTAATTCTGGATCCTCGAATGTGATTTTGAATCCGTATTTTTCTGCAATGTTCTTTATTGCGGTTAATTCATCGCTTTTCCCTATTTCTATCTTCTTACTCACTATTATATTTGCTAATTTGCTCTTAGGTTCCTTCGCAGCCACTATGTTTACTCCTTGATACTCGGCCGAGAACAGCCAATTTTCCCCCGGCTCTGAATACAGTATTTTCCAATTCTTCTCTAGGGCTGTTTTAACTAGATCATCATAAGTTATACCCTTCCTTAGAATCAATATACTCTTCTCAGTAATGATTATTTGCGCTTTTTTACCTGGATCTAAACCGATTCTCTTCCATATTTCTTTAGGAAGCGAGATGACCCAGCTCCCGCCACTTCTCGAAATCTTTCTCTCAAGCACAATTTCATCATTTTTTCTCATTACAAATCACCATTACAAATATGTAAGTGAAACATCACTTATTTTTAATATATCTTTTCTCTCCATATAAATAAATGTGGATGCGCTTGCGGAACTTCTAGAAGAACTAGGGGAATAATTGCCCACTACTAACTCATTGGATACTATATGAGCGGATTATTAGGTTCGTGAAGTACAGAAAAGGATGGTGGGGAGTTTTGTCCATTGGTTCTTGGAATTCATAGAATCTCGCTTGGTTCTTTTGTTATTGCATTAATGTTATATTTAGAATACTCCAGTTTTTCCTAAACTTTTAAGTTCTTGAGCGAGGAGAAGGGATTGCATGGTACTGTTCTTGTTACTGGTGGCGCTGGTTTTATAGGCTCGCACATCGTTGAAGGTCTTGCTGAGAGAGGTTATTCTGTTATTGCTCTTGACAATCTTTTCCTTGGAAGGCCCGAGAATCTTAAAGGAATCATGGAGCGTTATCCTGGCAGAGTTCGTTTTGTTCAAGGAGATGTGCTAAATGAGGAGCTTTTATTCAAGCTTGTTCGTGAGAATGATGTAATCGCTATTCTTCATCAAGCCGCTGTTTCCTCTGCTCCAATGTTTATTCCTGATCCCCGTAAGGGTGTTGAGGCTAATGTTCTTGGTTTTCTCAATGTTCTCGAAGCCGCTCGTCGTTTCGATGTTCCTAAGGTTGTTTACGCGTCCACTAGTAGTGTTTATAATATTTACACACCACCTCATAGAGAGGACATGGTTATTAAGCCCCGTACATTCTACGAGTATTCTTTATGGACTCGTGAACATGCTGCCTGGATCTACTGGGATTTCTATCGCATAGAGACTATTGGGCTCAGATACTTCAGCATATATGGTCCTAGAGAGGAGCATAAGGGTCGCTACGCAAATGTTATATCCCAATTCATATGGAAGATACTTCGTGGTGAACCTCCAGTAATATTTGGTGACGGTTCTCAGACACGCGATTTTACATTCGTGAAAGATGTTGTTAAAGCGAATATCTTAGCTATGGAGAAGAAAGGTATTGGGGGCGAGGTCTTCAATGTTGGTACTGGTAAGGAGACGACATTTAATGAGGTTGTGAAGCTTATTAACCAAGTTCTTGGAACGAATATCCAACCGAAATATGTTCCGAATCCAATAAAGAACTATGTTTATAGAACGGGAGCAGATACGACAAAAGCCGAGAAGATACTGGGATTTAAAGCAGAAACCGACTTACTGACAGGGATAAGGATTACAGCCAAATATTATAAGAAACTATATGAGGAGACGCCAGACGCTATACCGCGGATAAAAGATTAATGCGCCTATTTTTAATCATATCAACCCTAAGAGTCTCAATATTATTTGTTATTGCCATTTATTTTTATACTAGGAGATAGAAGTGTTCGATATTATCAATTATTTTTAGGTGTTTCTATGATTGGGGTTATAATGGCTGGCGGCTTTGCTAAGAGACTATGGCCCATTACCCTTAGTGTTGCTAAGCCTCTTTTACCACTTGGTAAATACAGAATTATTGATCTCATTCTCCGTGATCTCAGAGATCTTAAATCCTTAGACGCTATCTACGTTACGACTAATGCTTTTTACAAGGATCAGTTTGAGAACTGGATTGACGAGACTGGGGCTGATGTTATTCTTCTAATAGAGGAGGCTAGAAAGGAGGAAGAAAAACTTGGAACCATTAGGGCTATGTACGAGACCTTTAAGAAAATAGGTGATAATGAGTTCTTAGTCATTGGCGGGGATAATGTCATGAGCTTGGATTTTAAGACTTTCTTAAAATTTTATGCGGAGAAGTTATCTCCAGTTCTAGCTGTTTACGAGGTCGAGAGGATCGAGGACGTAAGTAGGTTCGGTGAAGTTACTGTGGATAATGATTACAAGATTGTCTTCTTTAGGGAGAAACCTAAAGAGCCTAAGAGTAGGTTGATTTCTACGGCATGTTATGTTTTTCCTAGGGGGATCATTAATCATTTGGAGGAGTATGTGAAATCGGGTGGTAAATTAGATAGCCCAGGTCACTTTATTGAGTGGTTATATAGAAGAACTAATGTTTACGCATTCCCATTCAGGGGTTATTGGTTCGATATAGGAACCCCTAAGGGCTATATCGAGGCTTTCAATACGATAAATCGGGGAATTATTAGGGAGGAGACAGCAAACATATCAAAGGATACTGTAGTTAGGGAACCCTCATACTTAGGTAAAGATACCGAAATAAGCAGCTCTGAGGTCAGCAGTTCCCTTATATGGCATGGATCAATAGTTAGGAAAAGCTACGTTGCGAATTCAATAGTGCTATCTGATGCCGTCATAGAGAACGCTAATATTGAGTGGAGCATAATAGGGAATAGATCAAAGATATATAATGCTAAGCTGAGAAACAGCATAGTCGGAGACTTCTCAAGCATTTACGTATAGTATCAAAATTTTTCTCTTTCCTCCTTATAAATTAGTTAAGAATATTTCGTAAAGACCTTGTTAGAAATTATGCTCAATTAATTAAGGCTTAAAAAATAGAAATCTTTTTAATTAGGATTGGGATATTATGTGTAAGTTCTTCATTGTTGACTCAAACTAACATTTCTGGGGAATTCGATGCAGATCCTAATGCC
>JAHKLG010000145.1 GCA_029856625.1 Candidatus Njordarchaeota archaeon
CGCCTAATTCTTCATGAGTTTGCATGAATTTTTCAAATGCCTTAGATAACTCATCCTTTGCTTGTTCTAACTCTCCCAAACAGGCGTCTCTCTTATTTTCTAGGAGATATATCTCGGCTAATGTATCGTGTCGTGCTCCCTTTATCTTAGCTATGATCCCCTCCATATATGCTTCGTAATCCTGGAATACTTTCTTACCCGTGATAGTATGCATCTTCCTCATTAAGTCTCTAAGAATATTAGCTTGGTTAATAGCCCTATCATATAATTCATCTAATATATTCTTCGCCGATTCAAGAAATTCTTTATCCTCAGTAGCCTTCTTGATCATTACTTGCCTTGTATCGAATTTCTCCAGCGTTAAGAGATTTAAAATATTAAATCTCATATCGGCCTCCAGCATATACGCTCGCGCTAAAGGAGCCTTCTCTATTATCTCCATAGCTCTTGAGAGCTCATCGTCTCCAAATTTCTCAAAGATTCTTCTTGAGTTATGAAGTAAAGCGAAATGACTGCAACAGGTTATTATGGCCGTATTTGTGGTACTAGGTTTGAACTTCCTCGGTATTCGGGAATACTCTACAACCCATTGTAAGAAGAGAGATGCTGCATAGATCCTCTCTTTAGTCTCTTCATCCAATTCGTTTATTGTTAATAATGCTACTGCTGCCTCAATCATTTTCATAATCATTACTATTGCTTTTGTCTCTAGTTCCTCATTGACTTCTATCTCATGTTTCGCTATCTTTTTAATAATTACTTTAGTTTCCTCTAATAAGTCATTTATCTCTTCACGATATGATTTCTTGAGAGCATTCATTAATGTCGTTAATATAGCTTTCTTCTCCTCATCGCTTTTCTCGGATATTTCCTCTAGAGTATATTTGAGGAGATAAGTGTTGAGAGCTATTCTTGGGTAATCATCATCGATACTTATTTTAACTTTCTCCAGAATCTCTAATAATTCTCTTAGATTAGTTCTTTGAGAGGTACGGAGTCGTGTTATTGTATCTATTATTTGAGATAACACAGCAAGAGGCTCTGGCATCTCCCTTGAACAGATAACGCGGGATAAGTCTGTTGGATGGCACTTTAAGGATATGGCACTCATGAATAATCCTGCTAGGGTTAATACTTCTCCTCCTTCGCTTATAGATAAGCGAGAAAAGCTCTCCCCCAGAATTCTCTTATAAGGTTTATTTAATGGATTTGGAAACCTTATAGAGAAAGCTTCTGCCTCTTTTTCATAAATCAGCTTTAGAAAACTAATGAAGTCTCGTAGCTTTTCCTCTCTTATTAGACTCTTTATATCCTTTGTAGTTCGAAGTATTTGGAGATCCTTTATAAGGTCTAGAACTTTAATTTCTCCCTTGGATGTCTTTACACCAATATCTACGTCGGATAATGAGAGATTAAGAAGATTGTTTAGAGCATCCGTATTCTCCTTCCCAGTGGCTAAAGAGTATGCGTAGATTAATAGTAGACGCTTAATCTTATCGAATAGGTGTTCCTTCTCTCTCTCAATTATAGAATTTATTTCCTTCTTAAATTCTTCTTCAAAGAATTCCTTAACAGCCGCCAGAGACGGATTATGGAGAAAGCTAGCCGTTATTAGGGGTACTAGAATATCCTTCTCCTTCAGCACAGTTTTAACAGCATTGATGTGCCTTAAAATCTCCTCATTCATCGATAAGAACCTTGCATGGATATCTGTGAGATTCTTGACTAATTCCTTATAATAATCATCCTGGCAGATTTTCCCTATATTATTCCATGAGAACAGTTCTGTGAAAAGGCTTTTTAACTCATCAGTTATAGAGCTCATCAACTCACCAGTATCTCAGTCCGTTTTCTAGGGGGTCCTTTAACCCAAAAATGGATGTTCTTAATTTAGCATCCTTAAACTCCCTAATCTTCCTAGTCTTCCTTATTTTCTCTAACTCTTTTAGAACTTCTTCTTTTATCTCCTCGATTTTTATCTCCTCAATATCTGACAATATGACACACCTCATTTATTAAAAGAGAAAACTTATGTTTACCATTTATTTAGCAAAATTATAAGATATGCGGTCGTTTCTATTTAAAATTGTTGTTGAATGCTTACAACAAAACTCAAATACTCTCTTTAAAATTATAATAATTGATGAATATAAGGGAAAAGTGCTCAGAATTTGGGCGATTTGGTTGTTTACATTATTGATTTATCATCTCTCTCATGCTGTTCCTCTCTTTATATATGATAAAGAGAGAGGCTTAAGGGGAGATCCTACAATGGTTTCTGCCTTATTAACTGCTATTGAGCAGTTCGTGAAAGAGACTATTAAAGGAGAGATAAAAAAGATAGAGATATCCCCTTCAGAGAGGGTTATTTTTCTCAAAAGGGAGAAAGAATTATGTGGTGCGATTATAACGGATTCCAACTTATCACGCTTCGCTGAGAAATTACTTGAAAACGCTCTTCATCTGTTCATGGAACTTTATGGAGAACATGAAAATGATATGGAAGTAGGCAATCAGTTGAAGTTTAAGGGATTTAAGGAAGTTCTGGAACTTCTATTATTTAAGTTAATGAGAGAGTTTAATAGAGAGTGTGGGATTCGGGCACATGTTATTTTAGATAAGAATGAAGTATTAGTTAATGATTTGCTACATATAGTCATAGAGATTGAGAGATTTCCTGGTTACAAAGTTTTATGGGTGAAAAACCTCTTCCCAGCAGACCTCTTTAAGGTAATCTCCACAAATTATGGAAAGATAATCGGGAATTCCCTATTCATTAACTGGTATCTCGCTGAACCCTTACAAATAACTCTGACCCTTCAAGCCGTGGAATCTGGAAAAAGAGAGGTTACCCCTTACTTAATAATAGAACATGAAAACTCTAAGAAGCTATTCTTCACTGAAAATATAATATTTAAGGTGAAAGAGATTTGAGCTCCTCCTTAAATATCTTTGAGATAATACCAGATAAGCACGAGTTTGAGCTCTTCGAGAGAATCACCATTAAGTATATTATCCATCCTCCTAAAAGTCCTTTCTCAGCTATCGAGATATACCCAATAATTCCAAAATTTGTCGCGATTTACGGCATTAGGGCAAACATCCCAGCAGAGAATATAAAGATAGATGCGTCCTCTAATAAGCTTATTCTTCAGAATATTGAAGAGGAAGATTTCATCGAGATAGAAGTGGATGGAATAGTTTATGATGTTGGCGAGGAATTATTCTCTCCAGCCATGAGAAGTGATGGGGAAACAATGGGGATGGGTGGGAGATTACTCAGAAGCTCTGGGAATATACAAGATGTAGAAGAGTTAAGGGGAATAGAGTTGATCGTTGAGTATCCAGGTGCGCTCAGCGAGGGCATAAATAATGCTATTATAGAAATCATTAATCACCGAGAATACGTGATAAGAAATATGGTTATACATAATGTATTTCCACCGAATATTATCGAAAACATAAACTTCTTGGGAGCCACTACCCCTATAGGTATCTCACCTAACCATGATGTCGTAATATTAAATGAAATACCGCCAGGACGATCATTGAGAGTTCACATACCATACAGATTTAGGAGGAATCTCGCAGATTTTCTAACTTCTAACATGATCCCAATCACGCCTAGTGTTACAGCATTAATTAGTGGTGGGGGAATTCTGCGGGGACAGCCATTCTTAAGAGATAAGCCGGTGATTATTATCCAAGATTTATTCCCAGAGGTAGGTATCGAGCTTAGAATAGATGGTAAGAATATATCTGAGATAAGGAATATATCTGCAGGAACTAAGCATGTGTTGACAATGAAGATCATTAAGAGGGGCCTAAATCTCATAAACATTAAGATTAAAGACTTCTTACCAAACACATTTGCCGTCGAGAAAGTTGAGGGAGCAGCAACTTACTATCCTCCAACTCGCGAAAAAAGGTATCATTGGATCTTATTGGATAAATTAGTAAGTGAAGAAACATTATTCACC
>JAHKLG010000146.1 GCA_029856625.1 Candidatus Njordarchaeota archaeon
TCTTGAGAAAGTTTTTCTTTGGATAGGACTCCCTTATAACAAAGCATTCTATCCGACTCTCAATGAGATTTATGAAATTGGAGAAAAAAATAGCTAATATGGATCCTGATGTACAAGTAGTCGTGCTTGATTATAGACCCGAGTTTAGGAGAATGGATATAGAGAGGCCGAGTGTTGAGGAGATGTTATGAGTAAAGAAAGTTTTGGAAGAAACTGGTCTAAGAAAAGTAATTGTCCAGACGTATATTGGGCATATAGATCCATGAAAAAATACTCAAGAACGCGGTCTTAACACCGAGATTCTCGTATTTAAGGTGATCATTATTCGTATCTTAGGGCGACTACTGGGTCCCATTTCGCTGCTCTCCAAGCTGGATAAAGTCCGGATACTATACTGAATATCATTGATACGCTCCAAGTTTTTATGAATGAGAAGATCGTGAATCGTGGCTTTATCCAGGTAAATTGGGGAAGAAGGAAGTTCCTTAGTAGATGCGAAAGTACTACACCAGCCAATGTTCCTATTGATGATCCTAGTAGTCCTATTATTACTGCTTCATTTAAGAATAGGATTAATACGTGATGATTCTTAAAACCTATAGCCTTTAGTATACCTATCTCCCGAATTCTCTCCATTACTGATGTCCACAGAGTTGTTATGATACCAACTGAAGCGACAACTAAGGAAACTATTGCAATGCTATTAATGAAAAAAGTAATAGCTGATAGAACATTATTAACGACATCAATTATTATTTTCATTGAGATTACATCTACATCGTATCTGGAGGATATCGCGTCTCTTAGATAGTCATGATAAGACACATCCTTAGCTATTATAAATAGAATATCGTAGGATCCCTCTTTATTAAGGAATGATCTAGCAGCCTTCGTTGATACGAATATAGACCGATCTACTGGCACAAACATTGCTCCGAAATAGTTAAGTATTCCACGCACAACGAAACTTTTCTCGTGTCTCACAAACTCTTGCCCTATCGCTTCTACCCACGAGATCTTTATAGCTTGCCCCAATTCAAGCTTCTTGTCTGGGGATGGATAAGCTAATTGATAACCAATAACAGCACCAACAGGATCGGTTTCAGAAACATATGTGCCCTCTAATAACTCTAATCCCGGAAATATCAGTGGGAGTTTTAAGTTGTCAATACCAATTATTGTTACTGTTACCTCTTCACCCATGATGTATGCTGTTACTGTTTGAGTATACGCCGGTACAGCATCCACCACCCCTTCCAGATTCTTGATAAAATTTATCATATTCTTGTCAATCTTAACAGCAGTGCTTTTAGGAATGACAATTAGCACGTTAGTTCCGAGCTTCTGAAATTGCTTATTAATGTAATATAAGGTGCCCGTGCTTATCCCATCTACAGCAATTAGTAGGCTACAACCTATAATTACCATTAGTATTGTTAAGGATGCCCGCAATTTCCTCTCTTTTAAGGCCTCAAAAGCTAATAATAGGAACTCTTTAAACACCTTTCTTCCTCCTCACATAAATAATAGTTGCTGCCGTAACAGCAGCAACTATTATGATCCCCCATCCAATATCCACTAATTCTATCCCGCTACTTTGTTGTTGATGAGACTCTTTCTGCTCCTGTAGAATCTTAATAAGAACTTCTTTCACGTAATAGTGGATCTCATGTATATCATCTTGGTACTCAACCACAATCCTCAATCTATAGATGCCCTCACTAGCATTGCTTTTTACATAAGCGTACAGTGTGAATGGTGTCGGCGAATTCGGGTCTAAATCACCTATGTACTCAAAGCTTCCCGGGAATATTTTTAAGACCATGTTTTCCTCTAATGAGACATTAACAAATTGAGCCTTGACATTCCCCCTATTTAGAAGCACTCCCGTTATCATTACCTTATCTCCTGGATTGGCCGGTTGCGGAGATACTTGAATATCGTAGAGGGATAATACGACGATTCCTTTTATTATTAACCCGATTCCGAGATTCTCTGTATATGAGTTGCCTTCTTCATCATTATACGTTATTGAAACCGCACACTGCACCGTTGATCCTAAAGCTGTTTCGGGAGCGTAAAGGGTTATATTAAATGATATGGTATCTCCTGGTTTAATGCCTCGAAAAGTAAATGTATTGTTTCCTATAATTACTAGAGGTTGCGGCGCATTAAAACTCGCCGTAACCGTTCCTGTCCACTCATCATTTCTTATCCTTATATTTAGCGTGTTTTCTATACCAGCGGTAATATACTGAGTTGAAACGAGTAGTTTTGTGGATGAGATTCTTTGAACAACAATCGTCCATGTAACGGTGGTTGTTGCTTCTCCATCATCCACAACACAGCGGAGCGTATTCGTGCCCGTGAAATTCTCGAAAGCTATAAAAGTATAATTTGTGCCATTTGCCACCTGCTCTCCATTAAGCTCCCATCTAAAAGTCAGATTATCATTATCTTGATCAGATGCTTCAATTGTAAAGTTAATTATGCTTCCAATACTAGCAGTCACTGTTGTTTGTGAGGGTGAATAGGATTCTATTGTTGGAGGATGATTGGGTATATTTATGGTTATATTAAGAATCTTGGGCTCTCCTATAATGAAGATTGATCCATTCTTCACCGCATATTCTATCTTTAAGGAGCATACATAGCCTCCCTTGGTAGCGTTATCATCTATGTTTAGATAAAAAGTCAGAGAGAACGAACCCATAGGGAGAATATCCCCAGTCTGATTAAGAACATTTCCTTGCTCTATTGGTTGCGCTCTTGCGGTTGATTGATTAGAGCCCGATTGATAATCCGTGAATGGATAAGTTAGGTTTAACGTACCCACTACGCCCCGGAGAGTATAGTTAGAATAATTCCTAATAACGATCGTTAGAGGCACATTCGTCGCTCCAGCGCTCACCGTTATCCTATTATTGAGAGTCCCCCAAAAAACTTCCTCAATCCTGAATTCGACATCATCGCTAGCGGCCATTACATGAATAATATTGGCTTGATAACTTATTGGTATCCATGCTAAATAAGTCAGGAGGACAAGTATTAGCAATAATTCTTTGTAGCTAGTTCTCATATTTCTCCCTCCTCAAAATTTCTTCTCCAACAATAACACCGTCTCTTATATATAATATCCTATCAGCAGCCTTAGCCACATCCTTATCATGCGTTACAACAATAATCGTTGTCCCGAATTTCTCATTCAACTCCCTCAAAATTCTAACTATCTCAGCACCAGTTTTAGAGTCAAGATTACCAGTTGGCTCATCAGCTAGGATTATTGATGGATTATTCATTAAAGCCCTCACAATCGCAACTCTTTGCTGTTGTCCCCCACTTAGATACACTGGTCTCCTCATAGCTTCCTTCTCCGTAAGTCCTACCAGTTTTAGCAATTCAAGTGCTCTTTTTCTCCTCTCCTTAGGAGGAATACCAGCCACAATAGCTGGTAACTCTACATTTCTAAGGACTGTAGTCCTCGTTATGAGGTTAAATTGCTGAAAAATAAAACCTATTTTCTTATTCCTAAACTCGGCCAACTCATCCTCAGTAAGTGTCGAAATATCTACCCCATCAATAATTATTTTTCCAGCCGTTGGTCTATCTAAAGCCCCAATAAGGTTTAAGAGAGTAGATTTTCCCGATCCAGATGGCCCCATAATAGCTACAAATTCTCCTCTCCGTATCTTCATAGTCAATCCTCTCAAAGCATGAACGACTATCGGACCTACTATATAATCCTTCTTCACATCTATCACTTCAACAACGTATTCAGAGCCCTTATTTGGCATTCCACTTTTTCTTTCAACTCTATTCCTTGCTCCTACTCTATTTACATTAAATGATAATGCTAGAATAATGGATAGTATGGCGTATCCTATTGCACTCAACATTTGTATAGGTTCCATGTGGATAAAGAATCCAAGAACTAATGATGCAGTTGCCAAAAGCGTTATCATGTAGCTAAGAAA
>JAHKLG010000147.1 GCA_029856625.1 Candidatus Njordarchaeota archaeon
ATTAGAATTATTGGTGAGAAAATTGGATTTGAATAACGTAATTAGAGAGTTTGCAGAGAGACTATCTAAGAAGATAAGGATTCGAAGAATAATAGTATTTGGCTCAACAGCGAGAGGAACTAGATTAAAGTCTAGTGATGTGGATTTAATAATAATCTCAGATGATTTTAAAGACATGCCATTAAATGAACGATTCAGAATTGTTTATATGGAATGGCCTCCAGAGATTGATGCAGATATTATCCCGCTAACGCACAAGGAATTCGAAGAAGCGCTAAGTAGAAGCATAATCCTTAAAGATGCGCAAAAGTATTGGTACGAAATACAACTACAAAATTGAGGCGAGCCTACAATTTTATTTTGAGGTAGCAATACCTCTGATAGTATTGCTAATGCATTATCTAGGAAAGGATTCTCATTAGATATCCTAGCAATAGAGTCAAAAAACCTGGAAAAATTCATTGCTAAGAAAATGCTAGAGCTCCACAAACTATCAACGATGGGTTAAGAATCGCTAACATACCCCCTTCAATACGGAATTCTTGACGCCAGAATTATAAGAGATGAAATCTAAAGCACTACTCCTCTAGAATTTTTAAACTATAGCATATTGTCCCTACTCCTCATCCTTCTAGAAATCTCTGATATATTTCTTGTACTAGTTTGCAAAATTTTAAATACTGGTCTGTCAAAGAGTTATGCAATTCCCAGTCTCGTGTTGGGGATCGAGGTAGTTATTATGCGGCCGATTGTTATTGAGGGGCAGTCCATTGCTCTTGGTCCATTAGTTAAGGAGGATTTGGAGCGATTATGGTATTGGATGAATGATAAGGAAGTTACCCAGTATCTTGGCCCGCTGTTTCTTAGGGTCTTCTCTTTGGAAGCTGAGAGAAAGTGGTTAGAGAAGGCTTTAGAAGCTGATGATAGGAACATATTCTTTGCTATCCTGTTGAAGCCTGACTACGAGCACATAGGGAACGTTGGTTTGCATAAGATTGATTATTTAAACAGGAACGCTGAGGTTGCGATATTTATTGGTAGGAAGGATCTTTGGGGGCAGGGCTACGGATCCGAGGCTCTTATTCTCGCACTGGACATAGCTTTTAACGTACTGGAGATAAACACTGTTTACTTAAGAGTCATGGAGTATAATGAGAGAGCAATAAAGTGTTATTCGAAGGTGGGATTTAAGTTTGCTGGTAGGCTTAGGCAACACATATACAGGGGCGGTCGCTACTGGGACATCATACTTATGGACATCACGAGAGAGGAGTTCAACAAAACCCATAGGAGCATCATAAAAAGCATGTGTAAAGATATTTTCCAGAACAAAAAGACATGAATATTGATGCAGTACATTCGATAATTTCTCTTTTTTTATTTCCCGGATAATGACTTTAGAAACTACATAATAATCTCTCTAAAACAGATTTTAGGGACGAATCTGGAGGATTATTCTCATTTTAGAAATGGTGGTAAGAATATTGTCAAAAAATAGGGAAAGATTGTTGAATTACAATTCAGCTAGTTTGATTCTCATCTTTAACTTTCATGCGATTTCTCTTCTTCGCATTTCTGCTCTTTTACACCTGTTTTTCGATTCACGCAACACCTACAACATCCGCAACACATATTACTCACCTTCAAAAAGTTAATAATTTGAGAAATGATACTTATCAAATTAATAGTAAGAAAACTGGAAAAGCAACGTTCAGTAATTTTTCGATCGAATTTTTTTATAATATCTATGAATCTAAAATTAATCGTGTTACTTCCTATTTCATTTTTTTAACGTAGTATCCTAATTGATCTGCTTTGTTTGCAGCAATTTTCAGGATCATCTGAAGAATTTTACCAACTTTACTGTTCCTCTTGATCTCTTCTCGGAGTGTTTCTAAGGGACTTTTCTTGAATCTGATTAGAAAGCTATTAATTTCTTGCAGTATGTCCTCAGTTATGAACTCTTCATTCTCGGTTAATCTCTTGTTAACTTCCTTTATCACCGCACTCTGTAACTTTGTGAACGCATCGTATTTAACTCTAAGGCCTCTGGAGAAGTAACCTCTCTGAATTAAAGTAAGACTACAAATCGTATTTATGACTCCGATTAAACGCGCCATTATGGCTCTTCGGTTGTTGATTTCTATTTTTCGTCTTTCTAGATCTTTAGATATGTCTTCTATAATATTGTCTAGATTCTCCTTAACAAAATCTAGAACCTTGGTAACACATTTGCCTAAATCCTTAATAACCGTCTTCAAACACTGTAAGTCATGATACGAATTCTCTCTAAGATCTATGACGAGAGAAAGAAACTTATCGTGACATCGTTTTAAGATTTCTTCCCTACTGTATCGCAGTTTATACAATTCCTCAATATAATCTAGCATATGATGTAGAATGAAACATCTAACGCCATCATAACCATACCTCTTGCATAAATCTTCGCTAAGAATCAAGAATAAAAAGGAATTTTGCCTCCCAAGGTCATGAATATTAAACTCCCTACCAAATATCTTCTTAGGCCCAAAATCAATAAATCTATCAACCGCCTCACAGATGTCTATAGGCAAATTAGCTAACTCTGCATATTTCCTATGAAGCTTCAACGAAGGCAATGCTATCCCTTTTTTCTATTCTTGTATGATGCTATCATTAACTATCGGTTCAATATCAATTACTGTCTCATGCCTAATTTCTTCATCGCCCATTTCTTAACTATCCTACATTTATCCCGTTCCTTAGTCTCCTCCTCGCTAGTGAAGCATTCTGGGGTATTAGTTCTTAACCAGTCAATGACTTCGTCAACCTTGATATTCGCTCGTTTGATGATGTATGCTCTGCCATTCTCTAATATCCAGATAATCTCATCGTTCTCCTTAATACCGAGCCTCTTCCTAATCTCCGCGGGTATCGAGGTTCTTCCAAGTTTATCAACTTTTGTTTTCCACACTAAGGTCACCAATTTTACCATGGTAAATACCATACCATAAATGCTTATCTTAAAACCTATCGGTTTGAAGAAATCTAATTGTTCTTAAAGAACTTCAGTACATTAATCACTAAAAAATTCAAATTGATCGAAATTTTCAACCACACTAATACCCCTCCTTTGCCTCGCTTTCTACTATTATTAGTTCTTCTTTTGTAAGCTTCTAGTATTTCTTTTGTTAGGCTATTTTTGGTGAGTTTTTCTAATCTAATGGTATTCATACATTATTTTTCCAGGAAATGGGCTGAGGACTAAGTGCTTGTTATGTTGATTTGTGTGGTGAGTTGTTGGGTTATTACCTTGTCTGGTAGCCATCCGATAATGAAGATCGATAGGATCTGCACAGTGATTCTAATTGTGACGTTATAAATCCCAATTCTATTGCAATCGAGATCAATCATTCCAGATAAAATATCATCAGGCTCCGAGTCCAAAAATGTTCTTATAGGTACATAGGGAGGATCACTAGTATCGTTTTCATAGACAAGTTTTACATCTACAAATGCAAGACTTATGCCCTTGCCAATAAAACTAGGTGTATAATTGGTTAGATATATCTCAATGTAAATCACACTATTAATCGAGTCTTTAAATGTTGGCGGATGGTACACAAGGAAAAATATCTCAGCTTTTCCAGCAAGCACACTAACCTTAATGGACTTTATAGCATACGGATATGCTAAAGTATCAGAATATGTCCCAAAGATGCGTGGCTGAGTTATCGGCATTGGCGGAGGACTACTTGCATTCCATGTGAAGAGTATTACAAGGAAAAGAATCGTCGCTGCAGCGATTTTGTCATATAATGGATTCAGCCTCATGAACAAGTCACCTTTATCCTGAGTGTCTTAATCGAATATTCCAGTAGGTAGATACGTATCCTTCGTACGCATCCCCCCACGTCATACTGCCGGATCTCCATGAATTATAATGACTCCGCCCTAAGCATAGAACTGAA
>JAHKLG010000148.1 GCA_029856625.1 Candidatus Njordarchaeota archaeon
ATTGATGACTTAAATGGGTAATCGGGCGTTACGTAAAAATATTTTATCAAAGCGTTTTCTATTATTACTTCCTCATCTTCACCACTAATTTTTGTAGAATATGCTATGATCCGATAATCTCCTCCAAAACCTGAAGTAAAATGTAATTGATCAATACGAATTTTTTCAGGAATTTCGTACATTGTATATCCCCATCTGTGACCAATATCCTTCATATATTCTTTATAAGCCACAGAAATGGCCTCTCTACATTAATTGGTTGAATTTCTTTTCCTTGCATTCTTAAGGTTTCTAAATCCCCCCCAAAAGATGATACGGCGAAGAAAGCGCACTTCTTGATTTTTCTTAAAACGTGTATAAGATTAAAGACGGGATTTGTATACTTTAGAAATTCTTGTTGTGGATCTTTAATTCCATAAATATCATTCTTAGTAAATACAAAAGCCACAGGTTTATTTGTCTTCTTATTAAAATTTTGAGTTAAATATTCTACGAATCTATAAATTAACCATACTTGAGTAACGCGCATATCGGGATCCGGACTCGGCTCAATTAAGAACAGATATCCGTCTCCAATATCTATTAGAGCTCTGAAAGTAGGCCCCATTCTCTGTATTTCCCCACCAGCTAAATCATAGGTTTTTACTTCTAATTTTTTGCCATTTATTCTCATTGACACATGGATAATAAGCCTTTCTCCTGGCTTCGTTGGCTGTGGTCCTTCACCCTTTAAAATCCATCTCATCATCTCCATATAATATTCAAGCCCTGAATGAATCTTAATATCATGAATCGCCATCATTCTTGATAATTTGTTAATAAGCATGATTAAGTACGCTGTTTTCCCGACTCCCCTGATCCCGAATACACTTATATTGCGTGGTTTTTTCATAATCGGTATCATGGTAGATCCCATTTAATATGTTTTTTTATTTGTATAGTTTTAACATTAATGGATTTATCATCCCTATATAACCTTCTTCAACTTCATATGCAAAATCCATTTAAATGGTTCTGATAACTTTCCAAAGATCTTTCGATTATCCAGATTAAGCATGTATCCATTGTTTACTAAAAATATTTCATCAGAAAGATGAAAAAGAGCAAAATTTGACATTTTTTTAATCAATTTTCTTATAGAATTTGTAATCACTTTTATTTTGTCTTCATTTTTACTGAAAATTATAATTGCTAATGGTGCTGAGATCTTACATAAAAAGAATGGAATCCATCTAGGCTTTTTTGCTTTTATTATTGCTCTTAACGTAAATCTTAAGGAATATGATTCATCCTCAGTTAGAATTATTGCGTAACTATTAAACCTCTCCAAATAGCTCGTTAGCAAGGAGCTAGGATTTCCCGCTACCATTCTAGTAATGTATATCTCCATAGAGACTTTAAGCGATGGAACATATAGATTCATGTATGTCGTCTCTTCGATAGGTACTCCCTTCAGAACTAGATTAAGTTTAGCAAAATATTCTCGATCTGTACCATACCTAAAGAGACAAGCTGTTCTTGTGACTAAATAATTAGCCCACACTAATCCGATGATGTTTCCTAGTCTTAAGTCATTAGTTAATATTAGTAATCTAAGAACTCGAGGCATTTTCTTTCAACTTTCCCCCTTAAATCTCTGCATGACTATTCAGTCATGGGGATTCTCTATGGTAATCAATACACTTGAATGCGATATAATAAGATTACTTCTATCCATAGTATTGGTTACGTCAACTGGGTTTTGTGATGGTTTTAAACGCAATGTACCTAACAGTTTAGTCTTTCCATTTCTCATAACTAGTATTCTATTGTATTTTATTAGGTCCAGTATGGGGGCATGCGCACTAGCGGATCATTTCTGCGAGATCCTTTTTCTCTTAATTTTGCTCGTTCTTTATTTCCTAGGAACGATTGGTGGAGGAGACCTAAAAGCACTGATCTCCTTGTCTCTTTTAACCCATCCTTATCATTTCATTATCACACTGTTATTAACAACTATTATAGCTGTGATTCTCTCTACGAAAATACCTGCCTCTGAGATACCATTAATGAGCATTACCGCAATTGTACATATTGTATTAATTCTGTGTCACTCATTAGCTTATGCTCCATTCTTACTAAGCATTTCCGAATCTAACTGTGTATATTAAAAAACTTTCACCACACATGTTATTTCCTTTCTGTAAGCGTCCACCGCAGAGATACTGCCTTGACTCCAGAGCATAAGAGTCTCGACTTATGTATTATGATACTTATCCTCTAATGTAATATTTATCGGGCCAGCATTCTGCATGCGTTGTGTATTTTATTTTGAGGCTACTACGTCTTTTTAGCACCATTATTCTGTCCATGAGAATCAACTAATGAGAAATTATGTTTAGGCACGTGATCAGAAAACCGCTCTTTTCTCATTTTTCATGAATAAATTCCAGGGACCAAATTTATAGATGTGCTAAAATCATAATTAGTGATAACAATATTATTAGGAGGAAACTAAATTCTATGAGTTTTCTAAAAAGAGATGATCCTAGTAAGGCAACCCTTAATAGGTTTTCCACAGTTTCCTCTCCAAGCACTCTCACATGAAACTCATTAATGCCCATTCTAACACTACCTTTCTCCATATTTCTTATAGCGTTCTCGCAAGCGCTTAATATACAGCTTAATAACTCATGTTTTTTCTCCATCCCTAGCAACGGATATGCTCCTTCCGGCCCAAGGGCGTTAACATAATGTGTGTCTGTTGTTAATACTTCAGCATCCCTAAATCCTTTCAGTAGTAATTGTTCCCGGATAAGATCCCTTAGACCCTCCCCTAGATTATTTGAGTCAATTATCACCCACGCATATTTCTCTCCATCAATACTATAGACCAAACAACTAATCCCTAATGGCCCAAGACCATCTTTAATACTAATCTCACTACATGGCACATTAGCAAATCCGAAAAAAGATTCATGTGCTGGTTCCCATTTGATATCTTTTATTTTCCGGACAATATTTATTATCTCCTCACTCTCTTTATCATGGAGAGTAAGTAAACGGGCTTTCCTAATATCCCTTATAGAATTATGAGCATCCACAAGCAAGCCATCAAGCCCATACGTTTTCAATAGCTCCCTCACTAAAATCCCTACTCTATAATCGATATCATCGAATAATGAATTCTTCTTAGAGACAATCAGTAATACTTTATTTCCAATGCGTTGGATAAAGAATGAAAAGTTCTCGCTATCGATTCTTACCGGCTTAAAGATAGCGTTATCAGAAAAAAATTTGAAATCTTCCCTTAAAGTGTTTATTATATTTTCACCAAGTTCTTTCACATAAGCCTTTTTCGGTATATTCTGCCCATGAGAACATGCTCCATGTAGGACAATTACATCAGCTCCTGTCCTAGACTTTATATGAGAAGACAGTATAAAGGGTAGATTTGAGCTTCCAATATTAAGAAATGGTCCAGGATGCACGTTAGAGATTATTGCCAAAACTTTCTTCTCTCCTCCTTTAATCTCTAATAATCCAATTGGGATTCTCTCGTCATGGGATAGGAAATCAAAAAGCTGCTCCATGTAATCAAACTTATGATCACCCCATGCGAAAGCAAATGCTCTAGCTAGCTCTACCCCTGGCCTTCCAATTAGAATCTCTATAGCCTTTAATGTTAACTCCGTCACCGCATAAAAAACAATAGATATCGTTAATAAAGAAACTAGAAATAGAGCTAAGTCTACCATAGAAGTTGTTAGGAGATATTTAATACATGCTAAAAAGAGACCAGTTGTAGAGGCAATCCCAATAAGAATCGATCTGCCTCGTGAAATTATAGACGTGGTATAAATTGCTAAGAAAAGAAAACCGATCATAAAGCCGATAATAATCGGCATAGCAATTTTG
>JAHKLG010000149.1 GCA_029856625.1 Candidatus Njordarchaeota archaeon
GAATTAGAAGAAATGTTTAGGAGGGATGGTATTGGCTCAGAGGAGAAGTAGGTTGGAAATATTCGCCGAGATCCTACATATAGCAAAGAGAGGAGCTAAAAAGACGAGGATAGTCTATGGAGCTAACCTTAACTTTAAAACTTTGAAGGGATACCTAGAAGAGCTCGAGAAAGCGGGACTCATCGAGTATTCTTCAGATAACGGCGGCTTAGTGAAAACCACCGAGAAGGGAAGGAAGTACCTACAACAGTTTAACGTCTTGAGAGAACTCGGGTTAGAGGAAGTCATAACGAGGAACGCATAACATCATCGGATCTCGTTATCAAAGTGAACGGCGGAGAAGCATAACTACAAACGTAGGACTAGAGTTTTTTAATTTGTCGACTTTTATGAGAGGTTTTATACCTCAAGTTTTTTCCGTTTTTAAAGTTATATGAAAGAGGTTTTGAAGATAGATTAATGTTTTTATGTGATCTAGGCATTAGTGAGACTAAGGGAGAAGACAGCGAAATGAAAATGCTCGTTTCTATGGGTAGGGGCGGAGTCGGGAAAACGACCTTCGTGGCCCTAGCCACGAAATACTTTATCGAGAAAGACGCTTACCCCCTGCTTCTAGTAGACGTCGACCCTGACCAAAGCCTTGCAGACATGCTAGGAATAGATATAGAGAAGGAGGGAAAGAAGACAATCTCAGATCTATTGATCGAAACTTTCATAAAAAGTGGAGGCACGACCGTCGGGATACCTCCTTCCGAGAGGATAGAAAGCAAAATCTGGGAGAAGGGACTCTACGAGGGAGAATACTTCGATTTCCTGACCGTGGGGCCTAAATGGCTTGAAGGATGCTACTGTCTTCCCGACGCGGCCTTAAAGAAGGCGCTTGAAGTGATGACCAAGAATTATAGGTATGTTCTGATAGATTCTCCAGCAGGGCTCGAGCATTTAAACCGCAGGATAACCACCAAAGTCGACGACCTATTCGATTTGATAGACCCGTCAAGAAAGTCGTTTAAACATATAGAGAGAGCTTACAGGATAGTGAAGGAGGTTAAGATCTCGTTTAATAACTTCTACATCGTGGGGGGATTTAGGTTCCCTGAGGAACTGGGTGAGGAGATAAAAGAGAAGACAGACCTGAAGTTCTTAGGTAAGATCGCCTATGACAGCAATGTCGAGGAGTATACTCTGGCGGGTAAGTCGCTTCTAGATTTACCTGAATCTTCTCCAGCCTACCAGTCTGTTAAGGAGATATTAAAGAAAGCAGGGTACACGTAGATTCTGGTTATGTAGTGATTGCCTGAGAGGAGTAATAGCTCGGGAAGAACTCTCTTTTGCCGGGAATGTAGATAGCGGCGGAGTATTCTTCGTTGAAGTCCACGTCTACAAGTAGGTCGATATATACCATTTTCTCAGCTACCTCTCTTGCTTCCTCTCTCTTCTTAAGCGAAAGTAAAGTGGCGTATGCCCCTGAAAGCGAGCCGTTCCCAAGGGGGTGAAACTTCCCGTTCGGAAATTCAGGTATGATACCGAACTTTACTACGTTCCTGAGGTCTGTGTACGAGCCGAAAGCTCCTGCAAGATAGATGTGCTTAATGTCGTATATGGAGACTTTATACTTCTTCATCAATACGCCTATTGCCCCACAGGCTGCTCCTTTAGAGTCCATTATGTAAGCCATATCTTGCTGGGTTATCACTATATCTCGACCTATAGCGGTTTTCTCGGCTGGGACGAGAACATACTCTAACCCCTCGCTTCCCCTCCTTACAAGCGGGGTTTTCCCCTCAACTATTTTTCCGGAGAAGTCGAGTATCCCTACAGAGAACATTTCGGCTACAGCGTCTATGATCCCTGACCCGCATATCCCTTTAGGCAGAGTGTTCCCTATAACTTGACATTCAGCCTCGAAGGTCTCTGGGTTGATCTTCACATGCTCTATAGCTCCACGCATCGCCCTCATTCCGAATTTTATGCCCGCACCCTCAAACGCTGGTCCAGATGCGCAGGAGACGGAGGCAAGCCAGTCTTTATTTCCGAGAATTATCTCTCCGTTTGTCCCCAAATCTATGAGTAAGGAGAGGTCTTCAGATTTATGCATACCTGAGACTAAAACGTCTCCTACAGCGTCTCCTCCGACAAAACGGCTCACGTTAGGTAGGCAGTAAACGTAGGTGTCAGGGTTCACGTCTATCCCTATCTCCTTTGCCTTCCTTATTATAGGTTTCCTAGAGACCTCCACGTTCGCCATCTCGAGGTATGTAGGGTCCATTCCGACTAAGAGGTGGTTCATAACGGTGTTTCCACCTGCACATATATCCGTTATCTCTTCTTTTTCGATGCCTGCTCTCGCTGTAATGCGTTCTATAAGATGGTTTATACTTTCAGTAACCGCTCGTTGAAGCTTCTGGAGGCCTTCAGGTCGAGAAGCGAAAGCTATTCTAGTTATAAGCTCTTCCCCATAAGTGATCTGTCGATTTAGAGTAGAATCTTTATCTATGATCTTCCCGTTCGTTAGGTCGACTAGCAACATAACTACGGTCGTCGTTCCTATATCTATCGCGAGGCCATAGTTCGTTCCGACCTTATCGCCTGGTTCAACTTTAATAACCTCTGGATAGCCGTTTGTCGTACTTACGGTCGCGGTTATAAGTTCGCCTAACGATAGGATTTTACGATATGTTTCGTTATCTATCTTAGGTCTTAAGCCTGAGTAGTTCTCAAGCTTTCTTGATGGGAGGGGAAAGTCTGGCGAACGGAAAACCTTCGCGAGGTACTTCCTCGACGCGGGGTCCAGTTCCTCTATACGCATTTCCGTGCTAACGAGGATTTTAGGTTTATCTATCCTACTTTCGACGGGAATCGTTAATTCGCTGTCACTTAGGACATGGACCTGACAGGCGAGATGATAGTTCTGAGAGACTTCTTGAGGGGAAAAGTGTTTCTTGTAAACATCCTCCGACGCGATGGAAACTTCACCCTTGTTAAGTATTACCTTGCATTTCCCGCACTGTCCCTTTCCACCGCATATACTTTCTATCTGTATACCTGCTTCCCTGATAGCGTCGAGAAGTAAGGTTCCCCGCTCTACCTCGACCACCTTGTTTAAGGGGTGAAAAATAATTCTAACTAATTTTTTACTCATTTCTTGCTTCGTCTTCTCCTGATCCTTGAATAGAGCCCTCCTTCCCGAATTTAGAGTTCAAATTGTTTTTACTCTTCCTCTTCTTTTGGCGGCCACTTCTCCTTTAAGAACTTAGGGAGTCCAGACGAGTCTTTTGGACCAACCAGGACTCTCCATCCGGTCGCGTCTTCGGTTTCTCCGCTTAGCCTGGCTGCTAGTCCTGGAATGATTAGGTATCTATGTTTAACCTTCTCCTCTCGTTTATACTCCTTAAGTGCATCGGCTATAGTATCGGCCGTTAAGTATCTACCAGCCACCGAGCTCTCGACGCTTATGCCGCCTGTGTCCACTACAACTAGATAGCAGTCGATGTTAGAGGATTTGATGTCTGATTCTACGGTGAAGTAGGTTAAAGCGTAATTCGTCGTTAAGAGTACAGGCGACTCCTCGTTTGGATTTCCGAATTCCCTAACACCTGGTTCTACAGAGACCGGTTTTCTAGGGTCTGTGTATATGTTAAATCGCCATATCACCTGTGGCAGTAGAACCCATCCGTCCAGACTGTGCATTATGAGGAGGTCGGCGTATCGACTGATCAACATCGAAGCCACATAAGCTTCCTTCCATTTTATGAGGTCTTCTGAGAGCTCCTCGCTTAGCCATGCGGTGATGGGGGTTCCAACTAGCGGAAAACCGAAGAGCTCGTCCCCCCTCTCACACGCGTATCTCCGTATCATAGTGAAGTTATTTA
>JAHKLG010000015.1 GCA_029856625.1 Candidatus Njordarchaeota archaeon
TAAATAGTATTTCTCAGCATTTAAAAAAGTAACGGATGTAAGATATATAAAACTATCGAATTGGGGTGGGATGTATGGAAGATGATAACGAAGAGGAAAAAGACAATACATACTATGGTAAGCCATTAAAATGTCCATATTGTGGGTCAGAGGAAATTGAACCAATCGGAGATACTTATGTCTGCATGCGCTGTGGAAGCGTATTAGAAGAAGAAATAATTGATTTGAGACCTGAAAGGCGGGAGTTCTCTCCAGAAAATTCTCTAATGAGACGCTTCTTACCAACTTCTCCTCTTACAAACATTCAGCCCGTTAAGCTGTACATTCAGGGAGATAAGAGTATTACAAGAGTAATGCCGAAAGATGCTAGAACTAGAAATACCCTATATGCCATGTCAATTCTAAATGAGATAGCTTCGAGACTGCATCTCCCACGAACCACCAAAGATACTGTCATGGAGTACTTCCGAAGACTAAGCATGAAGAGAGCAATAAGAAGAGAGCGCGTTCCAGCAATTGTAGCTGCATTAGTTTACCTAGCGAGTAGAATAACTGGTGTACCAAGACATCTAGATAGAATTGCTAAGGTCAGTGGTGTGAAGAAGAAGGATATCTCAAAAGCCTATAAGATGATAAGATCCGAGCTTAAGCTTACGGTTCCTATACCCGATGCTGAAAAATTTGTAATATCATTTGGTAGAGAACTCGGATTGAGCGGAGAAACAATTAGTAAGGCGATAGAGATTATAAGGGAGGCCAAGAAAAAAGGAGTTTCCATCGGAAGAGACCCAGCTGGTATTGCCGCCGCAGCTTTATATATAGCTTGTAGATTGATGGGAGAGAAGAAGACACAGAAAAAGGTAGCGGAAATCGCTGGAGTTACTGAAGTTACTGTGAGGAATAGGTATCGAGAAATAATAAAACTGCTAAACCTAGATATTAGCGGATAGGAGCAAGTACTGCAAAAATAACGTCAACATCTTGTATTTTCAAAATAGCATCCTTATCTAATTCAAACCAGAGAAGATCCTTAACGCGAAGATCACGAGCTAAGCACCTAGCAAGCTCGAATCCATGTCTTTTAGCTAAACTAACTTCTTTATCAAACCGCAAGAAAATTTTTAACTTCTGATCACAAGCCCCAATTAACTTTCTTTCATTACCCATTTCCGAAAAGAATAAAGAGATGTTAGCAGGATAACTCTTAATGAATGATGATTGCCCCTCTATGAACTCAACTTTTTCTATTACATTGCTAATTTTTATCAGATGGGAATCCACCCTAAAGAGATGAATTAGACTACCTTTTAACCGTTGGATAATCACCCTATGAAATTTAACTCTCTCAAAAATCTTGCTGAGAACTATAGGAGATGGTATCGAACGAATTAGCATTAAAGGTTCATTATTTACTAGAAGGAAAAAAGATCCTCTAAAAGCTCCTTCTTCTATAATAACATATAGTTCTACGCCATCAAGTGATAATTTTCGCAACTTACCTAAAGATTTCATCCATTCCTTAATATTACCAGTCTTTTTTACCTTGTACTCTATATGCCTCAGTATCTCTGATGCATAGCGATGCAATGCGAATTCATCATATATAGCGGGGAGATATACTGGATAATCATAGAGCTCTATTCCCAAATCACCCTCGATAAAACCGTGAAAACCTCTCTTTAATAGGTATTTTCCAGTCTTGCTATTCCTGATCGCTACAATTTTATAAAAGGGATAAAAATTTCCTCGGTATTTGAAACCATCCTTCTGAGGAGTTAAGTAGGTGAATGGAACACATCTCAATTTACCAGAATCAATGAAGATCACTTCAAAATCTGCGGGGTCAATGTTTCTATCATAGAGTATTTTGTTAAAAACCTCGAGAATAGTCCCCTTTTTCAAATCAAAGCACCATAGTGATCAGACTCGGCCGCTTTCATCATAGTAAACCGACTTCAGAGAGGGGCTTGAGTCATCATTAGCGATTTTTTACATCTGAATTATCGTCATCAACGATTATTACATTCTACTGTACCAACACTAATTTTATGAACTTTTTTTCTATGAATAATCCAGAAAAGTCCCGAAGGGTAATTAGTATGCAAGAGAGAAAAGAGGAGCATCTAAACGAAATTTTAGAACGCTTGGAGGAGTTATCTGAGGAAATTATTGATCTAAGAGATAGAATAGAGAGCTTAGAAGAACGCGTAGAAAGACTCGAAAAAGCCCTTTCAAAATGATCATGTATATCAATTAATAATTTTTATTTACTTAGTTTATTGAATTAGAGAATCATCGTGATTCAATTGCTTTAACTATTTTATCTGCAGCTAATTTTAGATCCCTTAGAATCAGTCCTAACTTCGCATTCTCTTTTGTTAATACTGCTAATATATGATCTTCTCCAGCAAGTCTTAAGACTGCGTATCCGGTATCTGTATAGATTATTACGTGATCTACATGTCCCTGATTAAGATCCAGAGAACTTCTTTCAGAAGTTCCGAATATTACAGTAATAGCTGCTGCTAAAAGACTCTCCTCTTCTTGGATCTTTTCGTTTTTAGGGTAACTAGCCACGGGCAATCCTTCAATTGTAGCTACTATAGCTAGTTCTATTGAGGGATTTTCTTGAATCAAACTCTCAAGAATTTTCTCTATTTCTCCAACGATTTTTGCCTCTTTACGGGCTTCTGATAACATTGCTAGGAATTCTTCTCTCGAAGCTAGCTCTTCACCCATATTTTTCGCCCATTCTGCTTACATCAATTAATTATGTTAATAATAACTCACTGAAACGATGCTTTAAAAGCATGTTCTACTTTAAAGATTTGAAATTTGGTTAATAAAAATTATTGTCCCGCATAAGTTGTGTCTTTTTGCCCCCTAATTATAAACCATAGCTATTATCAATAAGCTTGTTAAAGAAATCTATACGATAAAGGGTCGTCTACATGAACAAAAATTCTGGAAAGAAATACGTATCGCTAACTCGGGGAGCTTGGAAAAAATTCTGGCGCGCTGTAAAGGAAGCAGATATTGTACTAGAGGTTCTGGATTCACGAGATCCTCAAGCCTTTAGAATGCCTTCTATTGAGAAAAGACTGACAGAACTCGGAAAAAAAGTCATATTAGTTATAAATAAGGCCGATTTAGTTCCCAGAGAAGTATTAGAGGCATGGAAAAAAGCCCTCGAAAAAGAATACCCCACCATTTATATAAGCGCTAAATATCGACTTGGAACAGGTAAACTTCGAAAGTTAATCTATAAAGTGGCTCAAAAGAAAAATGATATAATAAAGGTTGCAGTGATAGGATACCCAAATGTTGGCAAATCCTCAATCATAAATATTCTAAAAGGTTCTCATAGCGCTCCCACAGGGGCCAAACCTGGGTTAACTCGTCATATCCAGATTATTCGGCGTGGCCGTTTAAGAGTATTGGATACTCCCGGAGTTTTTCCTTACGAAGACGCAGAAACTTTAGTGTATAAGGGAGCAATACGTGTGGAGACTTTGGATGATCCAGTAGCTCATGCTGTGGAATTAATTGAAAAGCTTAAGAAAATTAAGCCAGATGTCCTACAACAAACTTATGGAATAGACGATCCAGATCCAATGAAATTTCTTGAAAAGTTAGCTCTCAAGAGAGGAAAATTGTTGAAAGGTGGAACGCCGGATATAAAAGAAGCGGCTCGAATAGTTCTTCGAGATTGGCAACTGGGTAAAATAGTAATTTACAAACTTAGGTGATCCAGACGAAGGAGTTAGGGAGGAGAGATGAAGAATTGGTTACTTGAATTTTTAGACTGTTCATTCACTCGGATAAGAGTATCTCGTTACTCTCGAGACTCTAATGAAATTTTTTCTGGAATAATTTTCTGTGATACTAGAGAATACTTTATCAGAAGAGGCATACCAATACTTCTTAATCCAAAAAAGAGGAGAAAACTCTCTAAGCTTCGAGGACTGTACGAAGCTCTACCAGCAGCACCATGGAAAGCGATCGAGAATTCCTGGGTAAAACATATGAGATTAATTCATTTTCTCTTGTTGCAAGAGGCTGTTAAAATGGTTAAAGATAAGAGAAGAGAGATCAATGCTTTAGCATTAGGATGTGGATGGGGATGGGAAGTATGGGCTTTATCTAAACTCTTGGGATCACAGTATGAAGCAAAGATTATAGGAATAGACATTGCTTCAAAACCGCTTAAGCTTGCTAGGAAAATATTAGCTAAATCAGACATGGAGAATATTGAATTTTGCGTGGCAGCGGCTGAAGAACTACCTTTTAAATCAGATAGCTTTCACGTAGTGTTAGGCATTTTTGGCAGTCTAGACCATTCTGAAGAATATCCTAAAATATTTTTAGAAGTTTCTCGTGTTTTAAAGAGGGATGGTATATTCGTATTTACGGTGCTTAACAGATTTTCACTTGATTGGCTTCTTAAAGTAGCTTTAAAGCCTAACCTCTTGTTAAAAACTATCAAAAAAATGAGAGAACCGTTCACTAGGGTAACAATTCCCCTCCCAGATGGAGGATCAGTAAGGATTCCTACTCATTATTACACACCCTCGGAGGCATTTCGTTTACTCAAACTAGCAAAGTTAACTCCAATAAAAGTTCGGAGTATTTTCTCTCTTTTACCTATGAATTTTAAGAAGAAAAAATTCAGTGCGTTCCATAGAGTTCTTCACAAATTGGATTATTACGGTAGCTCTGCACCTCTCCTTAAATATGCTGGAAGATATTTAGGAATTATTGCTAAGAAATCGCTTTAAAATACTAATCTTTTCCTCTAAGGGTATGTAACTCCATGCGCCTGGGTGGTAAAAATATACTGCTGCTAGGTCTTTAATAAGACCTCCTTTTCCCTTGTCTTTTAGAAGTGCAGTTACACGTATTAAGTCGAGGAGGGATAATGCTCTCATAAAATTATTGAACCATCTAATGGAGAGAGTTATTTCAAACTCTTTACCGAGAAAAGGAAGCAAGTTTAACCAATAAGAAGAAAAAACAATATTTTTCATTCCTCTCTTATGCGTTATGCCTAGTCCTACCTCCTTACAAATCTCTTTAAAGGCTAGTCGAAAAAGCTTATTTTCTAGTTCGTAAAGATATCTTGTTTCATCCCATCTTATCTCTTCCTCAATAAATGTCATTCCATATACGCTATCAACTTTTAATGGAAAAAGCTTTAGAGGAGCTATTATAGCTAATAAAAGATCCTTCTCGTCGATGTATCCTTTTAAGAGGTCCCCCATAATGGGTAATTTATTTGCTTTAAATTTATCGAGTAATCTCTTATATCTCGTTAGAAGGAATTTGCTTGCATTAATAAACCCAGCATTCATCTCTATTGCTAATTCAGCATACATTCGAGCTGTCTCTTCTGGAATACCCTTAGCGAAGAGAACAAGAACATCGATTTCGTGATGCTTTAAATTGTTTACGAATTCCTTATACAAAGAAACAATTCTCTTCTCCGTGACCCTATTTTCCTCTTTCTCCGATCTTAACGGGGGAATACCAGGTTTTATTTCAATTTTATTCCAATCTTCCTCATCATTAGTAAGGTTTCTAATCATTCTATTAACTTTACCTCCTTCGGCATCAATTATTAACACGACCTTTAAGGAGTTTATGCTATACGGTCCCACACTTTTTAATGGAAAAAAGCTGTTCAGCTTTTCCATGAAATTTTTCTTTCGAAGAAGAAAGAGAAAATCCTTAGCTATTTCGTTAAAACCAATTAGTCCCACTTTTACTAATTTAGACATGTCTAAAAGCTCCCTCTAAGACATATTGATTTTTTCTTTTGGAAGGAAGAAAAATAGTGAAAGATCGTTAAAGACATCTAGGGACTTACATACCTTAATGCTATCACCCCAATACCTCGTACTCCAACTAGTATCTCATTTAAACCATCATTATTAATATCGTATACTATTGGAGGATATACACTTGAACCTGGATATCTAAGGGATCCTAGAAGTCTAAGTTGATCGTCTTCATACTTAAGAACCACTAGCGAACCATTAGCCGCCCCGATAATTATCTCTGGTTTGTTATCTCCATCAATATCTCCAATCGCTGGTCTATCCCCAGCAATACCTCTATAGCTCGCGAGAACTTCTCCGGATGGAAGTTTAAGTATATATGTGCTATTGGGAGTCACTCCAACAACCGCTTCAAATTTTCCATCCCCATCGATATCGCTAATACTTGGGGTAAACACAGGATTTCTGAAGTTTTTCTCTAAAAGTTTCTCAGTCCCCTTTAATACTCTTAAGAAACCATCTCCTGATGCAAAAATAATCTCTGGAACTTTATCCCCATCAATATCAGAAAGAACGGGTTCCCAAACTCCCTTACTAAATTCTAATCGAGATAGCTCATTCTCACCTTTGAAAATTCTTAGCGTACCATCAGCGCTTCCTGCAATTATCTCGTTTTCACCATCACCATTTATGTCTCCTACCGCTGGTTGATAGACCCAATCATTGAAGCGAACATGCCAGAGTTCTTTTCCATTCTTTATTACTCTTAAGGTATGATCTTTGGATCCTGCAATTATCTCGTTTTCCCCATCGCCATTTACGTCTTCAATGACTGGTGGTTCAACTATTGCTCTAAATCTAGTAAAGCGCCACAGTAGCTCATTATTACGGAAAGTTATTAAGGAACCATCAAAGGTAGCGACGACGACTTCGTTCTGACCATCATCATCAATGTCTTTAATTATTGGTGTTCTAAGAGACTGCTCAGATGCTTTTGTGCTCCATAACTCTTGCCCCTCTAAACTAAGGTAGTACAAAAATCCATTTCGTCCACCTACAACTATTTCCAGCACACCATTATTATCCACATCTCCAATATTTGGAGAAAAGGCTCCACCGTCAATTGTGAATCTCCAGAGCTCTGTTAATATTCGCGAAGACATATATCATCCACCTCCTCTAAATGAAAGCTTAGCCAGTAATTAGACCCTTCACATCATACAGTTTTAAGATAGTCTCTGCGGAATTACGTCTAAAAAATAACCTTCTTTACTAAGAACTCTAGAGATAGTCACTACATTAATATTAGTTATGAAAAAAGAGTTTAAATTTTAGTTATTCAGTCTGTCGAAAGGTGTCTTAAAAATGAGTCCATTTGCTAAAATTAGGACTGTTGGTATAGATCTTGGAACTTCATCAATAAAAATCTCGGCTGGGCCGCGGAAATTAAAATTCCCTAGTATTATAGGGGAGCCAAATCCAGGGTTCAGAGGAATCACAATGGATAAGAGTTGGGAGAATAACTTAGTTATAGAACTAGAAAACGGCGAAGAATATTACGTAGGCGAATTAGCGAGACTACAATCTTTAGTTAAAATACCTTTAGCCCGAGAAGGAAGGATGAAGAGCGCTAAAGATGCGCTAATCGCTGTAAAAGCGGCTCTCGGACTAATAGCTGAGCGTCCAGAAGAAGTATTCGTAATTGCAACTGGTGTTCCAGTAGCTACTGGACAAGCAGAAATGGAGACATTAAGCAGAAGCATTGTGGGTACGCACGAGATTAGGATAAAGAATGATGCGACTGGAGACAAAAAAATTGCCAAAGTGAAGATCGTCGCCGCTCCTGTAATGCCCGAACCTTATGGTTCTTGGTACTACGTTCTAAAAAAGAAAGGCGAAAAAACAGCTATTGATTCAGTTATAATTGATATCGGATACGGATCTACAGACATTCTTACTATTTATAATGGAACGATCCTCAGAACAGCTAGTGGCTCAATAGTAGAGGCTATTGATACTATTGTAACTAAGCTTGCACAATACCTTAATGAGAAAACGGGTAGAATGATTAAACCAGAAATGCTCATTAGCACCATTGAAAAAGGACTTATGGCTGTTAATATTGGCGGTACAACATACGATATTTCACCTCAAATTAATGCTTTATCCGAATACGTTGCTCGAGTTATAGCAGATGAATTAGCTAGATTACTTGATACCTTGCCTCCTGATGCATTAATAAAATACTTTATACTGGTGGGAGGGGGAGTTTACTTACTGGGACCAAAGCTGAAGGAGGCTTTACTGGCTCGAGGCTTTGTTAAAAGCCCAGAACAAATAATTATTCCCGATGATCCAGTAATGTCTAATGCTATGGGCTTTGAATTAGTCGCTCAATATTATTCCCAGAGATTACTAGGTGGCAAATAAGAACTATCATTAAATTAAATGATGATGAGGTATCATTACTCCGCTGATTCCTGATGAGGGATCCGGGAGCTGATCTTTAAAGCTTTATTCCAGTTAATATGCCATCATTTAATAACTCTTCAATCCTCATTTTTCAATTTTTAAAAATAGGATATATCCTTGTTTTAGGGATGATGATGGACACCCTAGCTGAGGATCCAGATCTATGATGAGCCCGAAGTTAACTGAGGTGATCTGTTGAGAAAAGACTTAAAAAACATTAACGATCTTCGGGATAATCTCTCTTTCTTATTACATAAGTTAAATAATTTAAAGGAGCTAGAGAAGAAAAAAGAAGAATTATTAAGATTGCTTCAAGAGCACTTAGAAAGTGAGAAAATAGATTCTGAAAAGCTAGTCTATATTGGAGACCAGTTATCTGAGATAGGGTATCACGAGATAAAAAATAACAGACGCCTCCAGGGCATCTTATCCTTAATCTCGGCTTTGGTTGCGTATAAATTAGCAAACGATATAGAGAGCGCATCAAAGAGTTACAAATTACTCTCTAACATTCTTGCAAATTTAGAGAACGAGGCTTTAAGCTGGCGAGAATGGGACGCGGCTTTTATTATTCACATCATTTATATGATCTCTGAGGGAGTTTTCCGCGAGAAAGAAAAGGAAAAGCCTGTTAAATATCTAAAGAATGTTCACCCATTACTCATAGAGCTTGCCAATATGGTGAATAATCTCGTAAAGGAAAGTTGTCAGGTGACGGTCTTAGAAGATATTGTTAAGAGAACTGAAGAGATCGCTAAAAAGTATGGTTTTGAAAATATTTGGCATACCTTTAAGGACATTTTGAACCTATTCATCGTGTTTAGAACTAAAAAATGTGATGAAGGGAGCGGTCACGGATCAAATGATGAAGAAAACGCTAAAATCTGATCTAGTATAACTCAAGGTGAAAATTGATTTGAAAGAGTATGTTATCGGCATAGAGAGTACAGCTCATACCTTTGGAGTCGGAGTAGCTTCGTTAGACGGATCCGAGATCGTTGATTTTTCTCACCAATATGTACCAGAAAAAGGAGGCATCCATCCAAGAGAAGCAAGCGAACACCATTCGAAATTTGCTTCAAAAATTTTAAGTCAAGCTATTGAGTATATTTGTCAGAGAAATGGAGAACTCGTTGCTATAGGGTTCTCCCAAGGTCCTGGCTTAGGCCCTTGTCTTAGAGTAGGTGCTACGGTAGCTAGAGCAATAGCTAGTTATTTAGATCTTCCACTCTTCGGTATCCATCATGGCGTAGCTCATATCGAAATAGGCAAGAAACTAACTGGTGCTCGGGATCCCCTAGTAGTACTTGTATCTGGCGGCCATACGATGATCGTGGCTTTAGAAGCCGGTTATTATAGAGTTTTTGGAGAGACTCTTGATATCTCTATTGGAAATTTAATTGACATGTTTATGCGTGAAGCGGGTTTCCCGTCCCCAGCGGGACCTCTTTGTGAGAAACTGGCTCAAAAATCTTCAGATTTTGTAGAACTACCTTATATTGTTAAGGGTACTGATCTTTCTTTTTCTGGAATACTGACTCAAGCCGTTAAATTGCTGAAAAGAAATGTACCTTTACCCACTTTATGTAGAAGTTTACAAGAAGTTGCTTTTTCCATGCTCACAGAAGTTACGGAAAGGGCATTAGCTCATACAAAGAAAAAGGAAGTATTGATTGTTGGAGGTGTGGCTGCGAATAGAAGATTGAGAGAAATGCTTAGTATTATTTGTGAAGAGCACTCTGCTAAGTTCTATTGGAGTGAAAAATGGAATGGAGATAACGGAGCAATGATAGCCTGGACAACCGTATTAGCGTATAAATACGGGGAACCCTTAAAGATTGAAGAAAGTTACGTAAAGCCATTATGGAGAATAGATGAGGTGTTTATTCCCTGGAGCTGATTAGATTAGCGAGAATTTCCTTAATCCTCTCCAGAGCTCTCTTTGCTCTCTTTATCTCTTCCTCGCTTAATTCTTTTTTCTCAATTTTTTCCATAACTTCTCTCATGAATTCATGATATTCCCACGGATACACGATCCACTTATCTGTGGTCTCTATGAAAAAGTCGGGCACTACAATGCTCCAAGGCTTTAAATGAATAGTCGCTATCTTTACCTCTTTAGGATCTTTTGATTTAACGTGCTCAAAAGCCGTTTTTAGTGTTCTACCAGTATCTGCCACGTCATCAACAATCAACACATTTCTTCCTCTTACATCAATTAGTAGTGGTTGAATTATTCGTGGCTCCTCTGCCGTCTCACCAACTCCCTTGTAGAATATTATTCGGAGAGGAGCCACGTTTTTTATACCGAAGTAATCAGAAAAAATTGCCGCTGGTATCGCACCGCCTCTAAGAATAGATACTAAAATATCTGGGTAGAAACCAGCACTCTCAACTTTTTTGCAGAGCTTAAGCGTTTTATGAATGATGCTTTCCCAGGTTTCGATCTGATAATCAATAGGCATGTCTCCTCTCTCCCGCGAAAAATTAAGCGCCGAATATTTAATCCTTGTTCAGGGAGGCGTTAGAACATAAACCGTCGTCTCCTGTGGAATTTGCTGCAAATCTAATGTAAACTCGTTGTTAGCGATCCTTTTCACTGGTCCTTTCCAAGCGCTAAGAAAATCGTCTACTCTGTATAGTTTCCCGAAAATTCTTTGGTTCAGCTTTTCATTATAATAATGCATCGGAATAGCTATATGTGGCTCTATCTGATTTATAACCTCTATAGCCTTTTCCGGCCCTATTGTAAATACCCCCCCTACCGGCACAAATAGTACATGCGGCCGGCCGAATACTTTGATTCTCTCTACTTGATCTTCATCAAGTTTATGGCCAAGATCTCCTAAATGTACAAAAACACCATCCCCATAACCAACAACATAAACGACATTCCGCCCTCTTTCTCTACCTCTTTGCTCGTCATGATATGTTAAAACTCCACGGATTTTCACGTTCTTGATGTTTTTATCCCCTTCAACACCAACAAGATATTGAGAATCCCATTTAGACACAGCTTGCCAATTTGCGTGGTCAAAATGATCATGAGAACATAGGATGATATCCCCTTTTAATCCCGATAAGTTGAGTTTTCCAATTTCTTTCTTATAGGGATCAAAAATTATTGTTAAACCAATCGCCTCATTGTAAATACTGAAGCACGCGTGTCCCCACCATGTGATTTTGAAAATTCCAGTAGGTCTTCCAGTAGATGCCATTTCAATTCCTCCAAATAAAAATAACTTTTTCAGGAATAGTAATAGGGACAAGAAAATATGGTAGTGTAGTATAGATATAAAATATTTTACAAATCGCTTTTTATAGCAGTTGAAAATGCTCCTTATACTACTATCTCAGCCCTTTCAAGCCTCTGCATGCAATTTTCTAAGAGCCCGGTCTATCATCATCGATCTCTCAATTCTTATTTGGAAATTTCCTCTAATATTAAACCTTTTGTCTCAGGACCTAATAAGAATACTAATAATCCGCCCAGTAGGTGAGCAATGAAAAATACCACGTATGCTAGAGTAAGCCCTCCTAATTGCAAGTATCCAGTTATAATTGGTGACAAAATTCCCGCTATTCTCCCGACTGCGGCAGCTATTCCTGCACCAGTTCCTCTGTATTCTGTTGGATATAGTTCTGGAGTATAAACATATAATCCAGACCAAGCGCCCAAGTTAAAGAAGGATATTAAAATGAACCCTAGTAATAGCATTAGCCCTATGCTATAAGTTCCTATATTGATAATCGCCACTTCCCAGTAATCCGCTAGACCAACTACTATCGATCCAATGCTAGCACCTATAAGGTAATAAATTAAGACCTTTCTTCTCCCTAACCTATCAAGTAGAAATGCAGCACTATAGTATCCGGGAATCTGCGCCAGTACGATTAGTATACTCCATAATAGGGCACTAAATAGCGAGTATCTATCAGATAATATCTTTGGTAGCCATAAGAACACACCATAGTAGGTATATACAAGAATAAACCACAAGCTCGTTAAAAGCAATGTTCTTTTTGCATATTCACCTTTAATAAGCTCGCTCCAATGTACTTTCCTCCTAACCAAACTAGGTTCAATTTTCACTTCCCCTTTCACTAACCCATACTGTTTAAGAACTCTAAGAGCCTCCTCTATCCTCCCTTTCTCCTCAAGATATCTTATGGATTCTGGCAAGAATGCGATAATAAACGGTATGAGAACTAGAGCTAATAATCCCCAGAGAAAAACTCCTTCCCAATCTATAGTCCTCAAGAATAATAGAGGGATGATCAAGCTGAGAATTGTTCCCCAAACCCACGCAGTCTCTATTAGTCCAACAAACGTTCCTCTATAGCGTGCTGGTATATACTCCGAGACATAAACCCCTGGTATGGGTAATGCTCCTCCTAAACCTATTCCCGCTATAAAACGATAAAGCAACATTAATGTATAATTGTGTGTAGTGCCGCATAAGGCTGTGAAAATACCATGTAGTACTATAGCTGTTATTAAAGATATTTTTCGACCAACAATGTCTGCTAATCTTCCATATAGAACCGCCCCCATAAACATTCCAACGAATCCACTGCTCAACAAATAGCTAAGTTGCATCTGATTAAGCACCAACTCTGTTCCTATTCTCTTTAATATTCCCGAGATTAAGAGGACATTCATCGCTGTGAGCATATATGCCAAAAAAGCAATCACTAAAATTTTATAGTGGAAACTTCTCAGTTCGATATTCTCTAAATACCTAAGTAAGCTCATGAGGAGCCCTCTCTAAGAATTCTTGTAAAGGGATCGCGAGAGAAACGATCTTCTTCACAATATAGAAAAAGGCTCAATATATTAATCTGGGAAAAATGGGAAAATTCTACCATTAGATTTCATTAATTAGGTAATCATTGCACACTCCTTGCGCATATTCCTATTCTTTCTAAGAACTCACCATTTTCATATACTAATCGTCCTCTTAGGAATGTAGCTAATACCCATCCTTTTACTTTCATACCCTCATAAGGCGTTACACGAGACTTGCTCAGGAGAACTTCTGGTGATATTTTCCACTCTTTCCTATGGTTAAATATCACCAGATCCCCATAATAACCAATCTTTATTCTACCTCTTTTCTTTAAGCCCAGAATCCTCGCTGGATTCTCGCTTAGAGCTCTTATTATTGGTCTAAAATTTTTTACATGAGCTTTTTTAGCAAGAGTAAAAATTAATGGTAATAATAACTGAACACCAGTAATTCCAGGTTCCGCATCGCAAAGATCTTTCATCTTTTCCTCTAAAGAATGGGGAGCATGATCGCTAGCAATAGCATCTATATATCCCTGAAGAAGACCTCTAAAGAGCATTCTCCTATCTAACTCGCTTCTTAAGGGCGGGTAACATTTTGCAATCCCCCCTAATTTCCTTCCATGATCCTTTGTTAGTAAAAGATGATGAGGGGTAACTTCTGTAGATATTTTAAAGCGTTTCTTCTTAGCTCTCACAATCTCTAATAAACCTTCATAGCTGCTTAAGTGAGCAACATGAGCCCTTAAATCTCTCTTCTCTAAAATGCCCACAATTTTTTGAATAGCAGATATTTCAGCTTCCTTTGGTCGTGACTTCTCAAATGCAGAGTAATCATTACAATCAGAAATCTCTGTGAAGTATCTATAATCCTCAGCATGGAATACGTACAGAAAATCTTTGGGCAAGTCTTTATTTAACACAGTGTTCTCTTCCTTAGGATTATACATGAAGACTTTAACACCCGCGGGCATTGGTATGTTATCCTTTTCTTCGAGAAATTTCAATAACTGGGAAGGATCCTCAGGCAACCCAATATAAAGTAAGAAGTCACAGTAACTTTTTTTCTCAGCTAATTTAATCTTTCTAAGATAGCGTTCAAGCGAATTTATCGGAGGTTTATTATTTGGCATGTCAGCAACTATGGTGACTCCACCTGCAATCGCTGCTTTACTACCCGATTCGAAATCCTCTTTCCACTCTAATCCGGGTTCTCGAAAGTGAACATGCATATCAATGATTCCTGGGAAGATTAAGTAGCCCCGTGCATTATAAATAGTATCAACTTTGCTAAGAAGATACCCCTTAGCGTTTACTGATCTAAAAACATCTACTATTTTACCAGAATCGCTTATGATGATGTTTGCTCTTGTCCAATGCTTCCCCCGTAATACCCTACCATTTCTTATTAATAACAAACTTGACCCATGAGAAGAATTTCCTAAAGCATTGACAACTTGATGATTTCTAAAAACGTTCTATTAGAATGGCTTCTGAAATAAAGTTGGAATTCTACCTCATTTATCGTCTTTCCTCTAATAACGCTTCAGCTAACGCATCAGCTATTTTCTGACCTTTCTCCGTAAGTCTGAATCTCTTCTCAATCCATCCTTTCGCCCTCTCGATCTTGGTCATATCAACAAGACCATATCGATATAATGCTTCTAATTTCCTAGTCGTCGTAGCTGGTTGCATTTCAGCATACTTGCTAGCAGTTCTATTTATATCTCCGATATTACCTTCCCCTCTTTCTCTTAAAGCTAGGAGAACGGCTATCGTATAGGGATCAAAAATAGATATTCCCCTATAGGGATCTTTTACTCTATAAATTCTCATTTCAATCGCCGTTTTAAATATTTATTAGGTAACGCTGTATTGTATTAGCTACATTAATTAGTCCTCCAAGTAGAGTATTTAAATATAGCTTATAATTCATCATATTAAAAAAAGTTCTTAATTATGAGAACTTCATAAAGAAATCGAAAAATAATCCGTGAATTCTTGTCTACATTGGTTAAAAAGTTAAACTATTAATGATGAAGATATGAGAAGCTTATTTCTAAATCTCCCTTGGAGGGTTCTCATTGTCAGAATTTCGGTTAATTGCGAAGGGGGCGGAAGCCTATATATTTCTGGGGGAAATCGCTGGATTACCTGCTATAAAAAAGTTGAGAATTCCCAAGAAGTATAGAATTAAGCCACTGGATTTTATGATAAGAAGAACAAGAACTAAGCGAGAAGCAAAGTTATTAAATTTAACGAAACGACTAGGTATTCCAGCACCAGCTGTTTATGAAGTAAACCTATCCGAGTGTTACATAATTATGGAATACATTCGAGGAGAGTTATTGCGAGAGGCTTTATTGAGGCATAAAGTTCCATTAAAGGATTCTTTAGAGATCTTCTCTAAGATAGGAGAGTTCGTTGGCGTACTTCATGAGAATTCTATAACACATGGGGATTTAACAACATCAAATATTATGCTTATTGATATCGAGCGTCGAGAGATAGTATTCATTGACTTCGGACTTGGAGAAGTCACCACCTCATTGGAGGATTTTGGTGTAGAATTACGCGTTCTGCGGGCCTCCTTAGCTAGCACACATTATGATCATGATAGTGAGTATTTCGAAGCTTTTCTTAAGGGGTATAGAAGATCCTTTAGCAAATCCTCAGAAGCAATTAAAAAATATAGGGAAATCATGCTACGGGGAAGATATATTGCTGAAAGGAGGAAAAGAAGATTTACTCCCTCTTAAATTTTGCCACTTCCTCTTTAAGAAGATTGAGGAATTTCAGGAATTTTTTCTCTAGGATATCAATAGCGCTTATTATAATTTCTTCTGGCGAATATTGTCCAACGCTCTCTAAGCGGAAGATAAACTGAGAATCAGAAGGTTCCAGGCTCAAAGCTTTTTTAGGACATGCTCTTACACAAATCCTATCTAGATCACAGAGATATAATCCTATGCCCTCCAGATGAGGCTTTCCATTCATTTTAAGAACTCCTTTGGGGCACGCTTCTACACATTTCCCGCAACCATCACAAGCTTCTGTAGCAATTAAGATAGGGAGAGGCTTATAGCCTAAGGTGGATACTGGCATCCATTTAGCATGATCTTTCCCTTTACCAACTTTGGCTATAGCCTCAAGCTCGATCTCTTGTCCCGGCCCTAATTTAACTATTGGAATATTGTCATAAACAGGTCTCACAGTTTTTTTATCTATAGGTTCTAGATCACCAGAATATACCGTAATTATTTTCTCTTCTTCGCCCTTCTTATGAAGCCTTAGTCTGGCAGTACATTTCGTTAAATCTTCGAGCGATGCGTTTTCAATATCAACGCATTCTTTTAAAATGTCGAGTTCCTTCTTATCAATTCTTAAGGGTATTAAAGCAAGGCGATGAGCAAGCTCTTCATCATATAACACACTTGTATTAATATGGACTATAACATCATGTATAGCTAATACTGGAACCTCCGTTAATATTGCTCTTCTAAGAGAGTTCAAAACGTGTACATCGACATCGTTGATGAAGAATTCTGCATATAATGGATTCGGTCTCGCTATTAACTTGATATCCAATGCTATTCACCTCTTTCCTACCAATCTCCTGATACGTTCTTCGAAACTAAATTTTTTGAGCAGGGGAATAATGCTACTAGGAACTAAATGTTCCCAAGGTTCACCCCTTAATATGCGTTCCCTAATAATTCTTCCTTGATATTTATCTCTATCAATATGTTTAAGCCTAATAGTTTTGATTCCAAATTTTTCAAAAAGCATTAAAACTAACTCATTCCCAGAGTAAACTCTATCGAATCGGGGTGTTAGTTCTATTACGCGCCCAGGCCATGCTAAATTCTCATTAATATCAGGTATAGGAACAATTATACCCCTATCTAGCGCGCCAATACTTTTTAAAACTTCCCTTATAATCTCGATTCTTTCACCAGCAGTGAGTGGGTTCTCTAGCGAATAACTATCTTGAGCAGATCCTATTCCTATAATAATCTCATCCTCCCGCTTTAGAATCTCTTTAATCGCCCATAAATGGCCATTATGAAATGGCTGAAAACGCCCTATAAATAGTCCTCTGGAAGTCATCCTCCTCCCCCTATATAAAGAATGGTGGTCGTTAGGACCGGGAATAATAAGTTATCGTCAACACCAACTTTAGAATTTGCAAGATCCGCAAGTGTTAAGGCAGTTATAACCAAAAAAATAAGGAGGAAATCTGTGGATAAATATGCCAAGACTATTATTGCGCTTAGACTTCCAGCCAGAAAACCTTCTAAAGTTCTATCCTCTAAGATCTTATGTTTTCCAAATGATTTACCAAATATTGCAGCAGAGGAATCATAAATTAGTGAGCTTATTATACCCTTAATTATGACATCTTGGGGAAAGAAAATGGCTACAAAGAAAATACTTAACGCTGTATAGAAGTAAGTGGCAAATGTCCTTTCTTCTCTAGTTCTTAGTAATTTTTTTGGAAAAATCCTAATCCCAAAATGAACTCTAGCTGTTTCAAGCATATAGAAGTATATTGCCAATGCTCCAGAAAAAATTATGACTAAATATTTCAAAAAGTTATGATAATCGATTGGTAGATCAGTGCCTACAAGTACCTTAATAACGATTGAATATGAAAGATAAAATGACCATAAGAGATATGGGGGGATAAGAAGTAATAAGACAACACCATGGAAAGATTTTCTAAAAAATTCCCAGTAATCTTCACTATAA
>JAHKLG010000150.1 GCA_029856625.1 Candidatus Njordarchaeota archaeon
CTATCTAAGACTTTGGTCGTTAAAGTAACGAACTTATACTTACCCTTAGAAAGTACTACATCAACATACTTCTTATTCTCTTCCCTAGGACCCTTAATATTCCCTCTTGGGCTCTTAGAATGCACGTTGAAGATTGGTTCTTTCGAAATCTTCATCATTTGAAATTATCTTTGTTGCGTGGTACTTTACTGCTGTTGCATAATGTATTGCATCCTCTAAATCGAGATCGAATTTCTTCATCGCATCTAGAGCTCTTTCTATTATATCCTTGGTAAAAGGCATTACTCCTAATTTATTCAGGCTAGATATAGCCTCAAATACATCTGTCACAAATCTTCTGTCTCTTAGTGATTCACCAGTCAGCCCGGCGATGATGATCATTAATTCATAAATAGTGAGAGAGCTGGTGATATATTCTCCACGGATACTCGATTCTATTGCCTTAACCCATTTTTTAGCCTTCTCTAGTAGTTCGCCAGTTCCTGATAACCAATACACAAAGACGTTCACGTCTACATATTTTCTTTCCACCAATCTTGGATCACCATGTTGAGAAAATCGTCCAGATTCTCAGGAATAGGTGTCTTGGCTTTATATTTCCCAGCATATCGCTCTGCTATACTTTCTTCTTTAACAAGAATAATTTTTTCATCCTCAATATGTAATCTGAATTTCATTCCCTCCCTAAGATTAAGTTTGTCTCTTATCTTCTTAGGTATGAGAATGCGCCCCTTCTTATCCATTTCCACAATCATGATTAACCCACCAAATAATTATATCCCACATAAATAATAAGTGGGATGAACAATTTATATTTTCCGCATTAAATGTCGAGAAAAGAATGTGTTGGCACCAAGTTAAATTATCATAAAAAATCATGATGAAGATATCAGAGATAATGACATGGGAGAAAAATTAGTAAGCGAGGATTAAACTAGAAAAGAGGAGTATTCTCAAGTGAGTTGGAGTTGTTAGAGTTGTGATAGTTTATATCTTCTTGTTGGGCCTTTTCCCTTTACCTCAACTAGTCCTAGACCTAATAGCTTTTTGAGATGCTTTATTATTGTTGGTTTTGTTTTTCCTAGCTTCTCAGCTATTTCTCCACTTGATAATTCACCGTTCTCTCTTAATAATCTTATTATTTCGCGGTCAATATTATCCAGTATTATCTCTTTCCTCGTTTTTCTGAATATTACCTCGGTCATGTATGGTCTTATGTTGAATTCAAGTTTTACCAAAGGATGCTTCTCGCATTCTTCTTTCATCATCTTTATCCCATAACCATACTTCTCTATATATCCAATATCATACATGTATTGAGCTATGAGAGGATTTCTCGGTCTGTGTACTGGATTGTCAGGCGTTACTCCTGGTGGGAAACTACCAGGATTCCTTATCACTATCCGCATCGGGAATATGAATATTTTCACCTCAGAGGGATCGAAGTAGTTTCGATGTATTATGGCGTTCGTGACTGCTTCTCTCAAAGCCCTCACAGGGTACTCCATAACCTCGGTCCTTTTCCAACCAATTACCTCACCACCAATTCTCCGCAAATTTTTGTAGAAATATTCCTCAATATCATCTATTATTTTCCATATTGGCCCTTCAAAAAACCTAGAATCCCTATAACTCGTCATGGATTCATCATTAAACCACATCAAATGAACTTTTGCTTGGGGAATCCATCTCTGCGGATATTTACTGAAGAATAAAATTCCCCCATTCGTGGGCACCAATTCAGCATTTTTACGAGTAACTATCTTAAGTAACTCTAAATTTTCCTCTATCGTGCCTCTCACTTTCACACCCCTGATTCTCTCCCTCTTATCTAGAAATTCCTTCACAAGTTCTCTATCTATCGCTTCTGGTGGAGCAGATGAGGGCAACTCATCAAACCTAACTATTAATGATTCAGAAGCCCTCTCTATTAATTCCTCAACACTCAGGGGTCTATTACTAGCACCTATCCGGACATACACCAAGTTCCTATAAGAGTGAATCTTGTCCGATTTCCCCACATATACAATAAGTAATGTCTTGCTCCCTATCTTTATAGTCTCCGTGCGCACTTTAGGATACGGCTTTATACTCCCTAATGCTTCCGAAACCTTCTCTCTTGCCTTAGTAGGATCAACACCAAATATCCGCCCATCATCCCCAACACCCATTACAATAATCCCGCCATTTGTGTTCAGAAAAGCACAAATAGTTTCCGCCAAACTCCTAGTATCAGCGGATCTCTTGAACTCGACTCTCTCATTCTCTCCTTTCGCAAGAATCTCAACTAATTGTGCTTCATCTATCGTAAACACCTATTTTTACAATAAAACTTTACTTATTGTAAAAATATAGAGTAAATTTGAAATTTAACTTTATGGCTAACCATATCATACCCAAGCGCATGACTAAGTTTATTTATAGAACAAAACTCTAGAAAAGTGATCTTCTAACCTTATGAACCCTCTAATAGACAAGAAATCAGATGAAGGCGGAGAACTACTAAAAATAGGAAACGTGGTAATAATATCAAATAAAACTTCAATAACTGCTTGGAAAACAATGAAAACAATACGACTACAAAATCACCGAAGACGAAGGATAAAAGTCATACGTATTAGGCAACTTGGCGTTTAATGCATAGCTCACTTGGTAAGTCTTCACGATTCAGTATCTCTAATAAATCAGCTTGAGCCAAGCCATCTCACCACTGCCTTATATATATCCGTAAAGTCTTCTGGTCTCCATTCAGTATCTATGTTGATACTCCAGAATGCTCTTCCGCTATGGTTTCCAGTTATGCTATCGGGGGATTCCTCCATTCCATGATCAGAGAGTATTAGAATTACTGTATCTTCAGGCACAATTCTCCTTATTTTCTCTACTACTCTATCCATCTCCATATAAGCTATCCTCAACTTCTTCGGGTACTTCACGTAGTACAGATGTCCCAGCAGGTCTAGCAGGTCAAAGTATGTCATGAAGAGTTTCCAGTCCTTCTTAATTTCTTCGAATGTTCTCTTCTTCCGTAGTTTGTGTATCCTCCATATAGTTTTTACATACTCATTAAGCCCCTCTTTCAGGAACATCCCACCCTTAAAAGACTTTAAGATTGTTAAGTACACTTTTAGCACATCATTGTATCCTGGCACGTACACTGCTATAGCATCTTCTGTTAAGTCAAAAAGCGAGTTACTGACCCTAGAAGCTTTAGGTTTCAACCCTAGCTTGTAAGCTAAAAACCTCTTCCCCTTGATGTGTCTCACTATCGGGGCCCTTCTTATAAGGTCCAGCACCTTTCCCCATGAGTAGAATCCGCTCACCTTATGCTCTTTTGGCTTAATTCCCGAGATTACAGTAGCCCAAACTTTCGGTGTATAGGGCACTCCTTCTTTGTTGAAGTATTCATCAGTCACTATGAAGTAGCCGTACCTCTTCTGCATTAACCCACGCAGTTTCCACTTCCTTACTAGGTTATATTCTAAGCCATCAATGCCTATTATACAAACCCTCATAACCATCCCCACCATTTACATCTCTCTTAGAAAGATCTGCCTTAAAAATTAAAGCTCTAATTTTATAATTAGTAGAGAGGGCATATTAAAGTTAAGAAAGAGTAGCTAGCTATCTTCTTACATAATAGATATAATGATATATAGTTGTTCTTTCTTTCATATCTCCCTATAGGGAGACAGCTTCACTACTCTTTCTCAAGATATATACAGATACCCACAATCAGCCAAGTCATTGTATGCGGTTGCTCCTAGTACTGCTCCAGAAAATCGCTTACAGAGAAGCCACTTCCATAAGCAACATCCGCTTCTAGACCACATTTTTCTAATAAATTGAGCCACTCGTGTTA
>JAHKLG010000151.1 GCA_029856625.1 Candidatus Njordarchaeota archaeon
ACAAATCTTGAAGGAAAGGTAAAGGGGGTTATCCAAGCGCTTGATAAGGGATATGATTTCGTATTTCTCCATATTAAGGCTCTCGATACATTATCTCATGATCTTAATCCAAAAGGAAAGGCGGAATTCATAGCGAGAATAGATAAGGCCTTAGAACCCCTCCTTGAGCTTGAGGATATTGTTATAGCAGTTACTGGAGATCACTCTACATCAAGCATTAGAGGTCGTCACATTGGCATGCCCCTTCCGATAGCTTTTTGGTCGAGAAAGATAAGAAGAGACAATGCAAAATACTTTAACGAGATAGAACTCGCGGAGAAGGGGGGATTAGGTGTTCTAAGAGGCCATGACATATTGCCGATTTTACTTGATTTATCTGATAGAGCAATGGAATATGGTTTAAGACCCTCCCCTAAACCTGTTTTTTACATCGGAGCTCGGGGAGAACCGTTGAGAGTCTAGGCCAAAAGAGAGCATCCCGAATGCCGATGAAGTCCCATTTTAATGACTTTTCTTGTCAATATTTTTGACCTTTCCTTCTCATATTTATTTATTTCTTGAATTCCATTATACGTAGGAACACGTACAGAAGGATTTTTATAGAATATTATCCATATTGAATTACTACTCATATTCACAATTACATTGAATAAGTAATATTTCATTATTTTAAAGTTCATTAGTAGTGTATAATATTAGAAACCTGATAAATTGAAAAATCTAAGAGCTGATATGGGATGATCATAGGTTACATTCTAGCGGATTCTGGGGGTACCCCGATAATTATTCGTGAATATGTACCAGTGCTTACCAAAGAGGGACGAAATTTCTTCGCTCAGATAAGCTCTGTGATGTATTCCTTTGTTGAAGGCTTGGTTCATAGTAGATTAAGACATGTAGAGACCGAGAGCATTCATTTATATTTTGCAAGCTCTGAGAACTTCATATTCACGCTCTTTTCAGATAGTGAGGAGGAAGGTCTTGAAGATTTAGCTGAAAGAATAATTCTTGAGATTGAGAGATTTGGCTATGATCCAATTCAGCTCCAGATCGATGAAACCATCCAAGCCGAAGTAATGGATCTTATTGACAGATATCTTCGTGTTCCCCCACCAGACATTAAGCTTGTGAAGGACGTTTTAGTTAAGGTTAAGGGATTGATTGGTCATGGCAGAGTAAGAAAGATAGATTTGGTTCCCCCACCAGAAAAACCGCGCCAGATAGATATCGAAAATATAAGACCCAAGAAGACAGCCTTCGCTGATGTCCAATCAGTTCTAAAGAATATAGAAGAGCTCGATTACAAAAATAGCTTATCAAAATTAGTATTACTACTTGATGGAGAATCTGATATCTGGAAAGCCTTATTTGTGAAATTGGCATTAATGCTTATGGAGAGCGATCAACCAGAAATGATTAATCCCGATGCGCTTAGGAAAATGATTAACAGTATTAAGGATATTTTTCTTCAGAGATTATTAGAGCTGGAAATCGATGAATTCAGCAGCGTTCTTTCGTCAATGAATAGATCCAAACTTATGTTAACTAATAAAACTGTTGTCAAGTCTTATATCACTAGGGATTTAGAAGATTCTATAGCTTACATCTTAGTCGCATCTCCTCCAGTAGATGTTGAACTTGCCAGAATGTATGCTAAGCTTCTCCCAGAAAGTTCTTTACTCCATAGTTTATATAGGAGCTATGAAATAATATATCATATCCTATATAGTTATCAATTACCATCCGATACTTGGCTATACTACATTGGAGATCTGCAATATAAGGTAACGAAGGATTATCAGAATAAAAGATTTGATGAAGCTGTATTATGGCTTAGGAGTTGGGCAACAACATTATCGGTAGCCTATACGCAACAAAAGATTGGTATTGAGGAGATAAAGGAAATACTAAAATTGTTCGTAGTTGGGTGGAAAAACTGGAAGAAAGCCTTAGACAAAGCTCAGAAAGTCCCTATAGCACTCAGAGCTGAGACTTACCTACGCTACTTAGAAATACTAAGATTACTCTCAATAATAACTGCAAAGGATCTCCTCAGTAAAGAGTGGAGGGAGATTATTGGATGGACCAGACGACTTAATAAGTACAGATTCCTTGGGAAAATAAAGAGTCTGGATTATGCATTATTAATGTCATGGATGGTATCCTTCATAGCAGAGATACTGACAAAACGCGATGAGGCATCGATAGAAGTCATAGAACAGCTCGATGATATTGTTAATGAGGATGTATGGACACTATGGAACCTATCACCAGCACTCTTTGCCACCTATTACTCCAATATATTATGGGCATTGATCCAATTAGCAAAAGTAATTAAACTAAAGACGGTTAGTAGGGAATTACTAGAATCTATAATAGAGGAACTTGAAAAGATTAGAGAAGCCTTAAAGGGTTATCCAGTCATATATTGGCTAATAACCCTCAGACTTGTTCAGAGCCTAACTCTTCTTGAGGTAAAAGAGGCCTTAGAAAAGATCTCAGAGATTCGTAAGGAAGCTGAGGAAGCTGGAATGAGAGCATTATGTGAGATGATAGATAAGATAACTGAACATTTCCGTGAGAGGCTTCAAAAGAGTATAGGGGCCTAAAAGAACAAGTGCGGTAAGGGTTATAATGAAAATATCTTCCATACTAAAGGATAAGGGTGTGAGAACAGTTCTGATGGGGGAGGGCGCTCCCCAAACCTCTAGCGCTTCAGCCATCCTCAACGCTCTATGAAGAGCTGATACTATTAGCGGAATGCCTAAAGCTCTTAGCCAAATCCCTAAACTCCTTATTTTTTTCCCTCTTGCAGCACCTCTTAGCATTTGAGCCATTTTTATTCTCTCGACTTCCTCTAATAGGAGAGGAGCGAATACTACTGATAAAACTAGGCTTAAAACAAATGTTGCGGGAGCTTTAATCCTAAGCAGAAAATCCTCTATTTCCTCTGGACTCGTTGTAACAAAGAACAAGCTGATGGATACAACGCCTATAATTATCCTTAATAAGGCGGTAATTGCTTGATACAAGCCCTCTCTCGTTATCCATGGTCTTAATATATAAGTTTTCTCAGCGATAATGCTTGAATACAATAATGTGTTTAGCGGAATAAAGATTATCGCGAAAATTACTATTAATTTATAGACATATGTGATGTCTCGATAACTTCTACTAACGATTAAAACAATTAGAAGTACAAGAAGAGAAGAGAAAAGATACTGACTCGATACCCATGGTACAAATATCAGGAAAAAAGTTAGTATAAGCTTAGTAGCTGGATTAGCTTTGTGTAAAACACTGTTACGTGGCACGTAAGTGATTATTCGAGATGTACTCATTTAAGGCACCTAATGCTTTTTAATGCCTCATTTATGCTCACTATCCCCTCCGCACCAAGACTCTTCATTAAATAAGTTATTTTCGGCCTCACTAAACCATACTTCTCAATAGCGGGATTTGAAAGCACTTCTCTCTTATTACCAGTAAGTACTACGCGTCCGTCATTCAATACGATAACATCATTTACATCAAGCTCAGCTAGCAGCTCTACGTCATGCGTTGCTAGCACGATTGTTCTAGTATGAACTAATTGCTTTATATTTGATAGAAATGATAATTTAGTCTCCCAATCGATTCCTCGCGTTGGTTCATCAAAAAGAAGAATTTTTGGATCCAGTATAAGTACCGAGGCAAGCGCGACCCTCAGTTTTTCCCCACCAGATAAAGCAAATGGGTTTTCTTCAAGAAGATGGTCGATCCTAAGGAACTTCGCTATTGCATGAACTCTCCTCCTTACCTCATTCTCCTTAATTCCCTGCATTCTTAAGCCGAAGGCTATTTCGTCATAAACTGTTTTAT
>JAHKLG010000152.1 GCA_029856625.1 Candidatus Njordarchaeota archaeon
ATGGATAGATTCTGCAGGACTACTGAAATAAATTATTCCTTTCTTCATGCTCCCTATCTTAAAAATAGTCCCAAAGTAATTCGGTAGTTCTCTAATAACACGATTTAATCCATCTGGAGGAGGATCAATCTTAAGCATAGCTAGGTATTCTAATCCCTTTAGCAACTTTCTAAAGACTTTAGAACGAAGATCTTCTATTAATATTTGCTTATCTTCATTCTCTATCTGATCTCTGCAGAAATTTATCTTTATAAGAAAATAAATATCTTGAGAATAAATCTCATCTAAGTTAGGATCGTTTTTCAAAGTATATTTTAATACTCTCCCTTTAAGAAATTCGCTTAATTCTTTTTTAACGTAATCCTCAGTTTTTTTATATGCTGCAACAAAAGCTTGGACGATCGGTACTAATTTCTGGGTTGAATCGAAAATGTCTTCAAAATGCATTTTTTCAAGTATTTTCGCTAGATATATAAGGGCAGCGTTTACTACTTCCTTATCGCCAAAAGAACTCATACTTATTGCTTCTATTCCTCTTGAAAGCGGATAAATCAAATCAAAATACAAATTCTCATCCATTGCTATGCTGCTCCGACTCAGAGAGTAAAGATTGTAATTCAGCATACATGAGCTAGGGGGATTAATTATAAGATCATCATTCTTCGAATTATTGCTTAAATTTCTAATTAGGTCTGACTGCTTTATTTCCAGCCTCTTAGCTAGTTCCTCTAATACATCATTTATTCTTGTCACTCCTCTAAGGAACTTTAGACAAAAGGCATAAAATGTGATAGTAGCAGCTTCATCTAAACTCGTTAAATGCGGATCAATAATTGATCCTCGCAGAACTTTTCTGAGCATTCTTTGGAGTTTATGTAATGCAATTTTAACAATTATTCTCTCCCTTGCCATGCTAAGCACCAGCGGACTTTAAAGATAACGCGCTTTTTCAAATTAGGACCCTAGAGACTCTAAGGCAGCAAATTTAATTGTAAGCCGAATTTTTGTCTAATATCCGATTAAGAGTTATTACTTAGCTAGCTCACTTTTTTAATATTGCAGTCTCACGAATACCTTGATGAATATATGTCACTAATTAGTTATGTTAAAAACTCTACCAAGCATAAGTTATGAAGATATAAAATAAATCTGATAGGTTTTTATACTATGAGAGATAGAAAGAATAAAAGAATACGCAGGAAAATTAAGCAAAAGTTAAGCTTGCTTTTTCAATAATATATCTCATAAGATTGTTACCTCATTAAATATGGACTTAAATGGGGGAGATTAAATGGCAGAAGATGATTTTTCACTCGACATAGAACTAATGACGGATACACTATCTAGAATTCTACATGAAATAATCAATGAAGCCGAGAAAAGTTTTGCTGCAGGTTCGCCTTATTACATTCTCCCAAAACGATGGTTGCAGAAAAAGTTGAGAGGTGCTAGAGGATTACAATATATAATCAAGCAACTTAAAAGAAAGTATAAAGTTGTCGAAGATGGGAGCTGGTATATTTTAACAAATAGTAAAAATAGATCTCCTAAATGAACTTTAAGTGAAATCTAATAACTAATTCGTTGTACTACATTTTTCTACTCTAATTAAGATTTCTTCTGAACTGATGAGTATGTTTCGGACATAATCCACTTTAGCCTTTAGGTTCGGTATTATAGATGAAGGAAAGGATAATTTTGATACCTCTTCATAAATTTTCCGAATCCATCTGAGAAAACACCAAGCGACATCAAACTCCTCATTATGCACTGATAATAATATCTGCCTTTTTAATTCCCCAGCCACCTCGCATAATCCAAGAATCCATGATGTTATTTCCACTTTTAATGCCCAGGGAGAAAGAATATCATCAGTTTCTTCTTTATCCAAACATTTTCTCAAAATTTGCAGAAAGATCATGGCTTCTACATATTCTCTCTCTAAGTCTGTCCAGATGCCGCTAGATATTAATTCCTTCCTATTAGAAACAAATTCTGCAATTTCTTCTATTTTCTTAGTTGCTTCTTGAATTCTCTCAAACGCCTTCTCTAGTTCTCTCCTATGCGCGTATTTAAAAACGTCTCTTATCATGGGAAAAACTTTCCTACATTCTCTAATCAAAATTTCTCTCTCATTAAAGATTTTTTCAAGATGAGATATCACTTTCTTCATTATGTTTGAAAAATCCTCTGATTTTAAGCTTCCCATAGGAAATCCTCCAAATAAATCCTCCCAGCTCTTCTTCTAATGTCACTTGCCAATTTAATAAGCGTTCGAGCTAATAACGGTTTGCAATCAAACCCGCACACTAAATCTCCGTTCTTGCATAATTGCGCATGCTCTTCGGCCTCTTTTGGAGACGCGAACACGAATGCTTTAAGCCACTCAAAAACAATACATTTCTCTGGATTACCCCCCTCGCGCCGCTGTTCTTCAATAGTTGGTTGTCCACCAGTAAAAGCTTTCATAACCTTATGCCAGATTTTTTCTTCACTATCATTAACAAATATAGCTGTATCAGGCATACTACTGCTCATAGGCTGCCCATTTAATCCGGGAAGAAACCTTATGTAAAGAGACGCTGGTTTCGGAATTCTCATCCTTTCGGCCACGTCTCTCGCGATTCTCATATATACGTCTTGATCTAAGGCGATTGGAACTACTACTCGCTGACCAGTATCTATTGTAGGTTGCAGAATATGGACTATCTGAACAGCTGCATAAAAAGCTATCCCTGGATTATGGCTATCATCAAGTCCAAAGGCGTTTTTCACAATACTTAGAGTTAATTTTCGCGAAACATCTAACGCGTATCTATATACCCATTTTTGCCTTGAAGAAACATAGATCTTCGTTTTCTCCTTATCAAAACCGAGCGATAAAATTATTCTAGCATTATCTAATGCCCAAAAATACCCCTCTTCAAGCGATGATATTTTGCCAAAAACCAATTTTTCATCATCTGATAAAGGAATGTACACATTAGCACCAAATAGATCCTGAAGAAATTTTACAACATTAAATACTAGTAGGTGTCCAAAATGCATCGGCCCAGAGGGGCCCCTACCACTCACGACAGAAAACTTTAACCCGCTGTGATATTCATCAAGAATAATGTCAAAGTCTCTATGAGCAATAATCACACCAAAGTCAATTAGATTATTTCTTGGTAACCTATACTTAAGTTCATGAATAGGCTTTATGTTAAACTCTTCAAACATTCTCCGAACATCAGCTGTTGCTTTTTTCAACACTTTTATTTTCTCCTCCGCCATATATGTCACCGACCAAATCTTCGTTCTCTTAATTGAAACTCCCTCAGAACTAATAGGAAATCTTCTAATGTTATTTCGGGCCAATATTTCTTAATAAAGAAAAACTCGGAATATGCTAAATACCATAGTAAAAAGTTACTTATTCTCTGCTCACCGGATGTTCTTATAACAAGATCTGGATCTGGTACGTCTGGGAGGTATAGAAATTTCCGGAAGAAGTCCTCAGTGATCTCGTGATTATAAGGTGTCTCGGCCAGTATCTTCTTCACAGCATCTACGATTTCTGCACGACCGGAATAGGCTATTAAAAAGGTGATGTGGTAGCGCTCGTACTCTTCAGTTGTTCTTTCTAGTTTACCAATTAGGTCTATTAAATCCCTTGGGAGAAGATTTATTCGCCCAACAATTCTAATTCTTACCTCATTCTCGTGTATCCTTTTATCCTCTATGAGTTCCCTAAAGTATACTCGCATCAAATTAAAGAGAATATTTAGTTCTTCACGCGGTCTCCTCTGAAGATTTTCGAGTGATAAGGAATAAAATGTAAGATATTTTA
>JAHKLG010000153.1 GCA_029856625.1 Candidatus Njordarchaeota archaeon
ATCGGGCACATCAATACCAGAATTCTCCAATTCATCCAAGAGAACTACGAGATCGTGTGTAAATGGATAAGAATTTGCTATCTTATACAGCATTCCCCTAAGGTAAAATTCCGCTGATTGGTGAGCATTAAAGCAAGCGGCCCAATATACTCCTTCACGTAAATATCTCTCGGCCTCTCTAAGGAAAAATCTGGCTCTCTCAATCCACTCTAAGTACGACATCTTCAAACCTCAAGAAGCTTACATTCACTCAAAGGTATATTATTCCAAACCCTTTTAATCAAAAGCTTATCACGGTAGGATTTTTATTCCATGCTTTTCAGATAACCGGTTGCTCTTCATCATATCCGACTATCGGGCTTTCATCATTTTTAAAAATAAGTGAGTGTTCCAGGATAAATAAAAAGTTACACTTCATAAAATTTTATTAATCATTCCATAGCTCTACAATCTATTTTTGGATGAGGAGAGAGGCCCCGGACTGATTACTGATGAACTTCCACCTCAACCGATAAATGGTTTATGCCCTAAATCTCCTCTTTCGCATATTTAATAGCTAGATCTATAAGTTGTCTAACATTTCCTCGGAATACGTCTCCATGACCTGGACAGAGAAGCTCTGCATCGATCTTTGATAGCTTCTCTAGACTCCTTATTAGTAGTTTGATATCGCCAGTTGGTAAATCGGTCCTTCCATATGCTCCATTCTCAAAAATAGTATCTCCTGTCAATAATGCTTTGCTTGATGGAATGTATATAGTAATGCTACCTATTGTATGTCCGGGGGTATGAATTATCTTTAGCTCTAATCCATCCAATCTGAGAACTTCCTTATCATGGAGAGCGTGATCACATTTTATGGGTCTGAGATTTGAGATGTTGAAGAAGAGAGCAACTGTATTGAGAGGATCACCCTTCTCGATGTATTCTCTTTCGTATTCATGAATCATTACCTGAACATTAAGCATTTTCTTGAGATTTTCCGCACCACCTATATGATCATAATGCATATGAGTCAGGATTAGATAGCCTGGATAACTCTCCAGCCCTAAGCTCCTTATTGCTCGAATAATCTTTTCAGAATACTCTGGTAAGCCAGCATCGATTATAGCATAAGACTTGCTACCCGTTACTATATAAGAATTTGATGAATAGCCGCTCCCTCGGACAATATAAAGATTCTCAGCTATTCTCTCCATTGAGACCCTCGCCCTCTTTTAATTTTCGTTAATTGAGATTTCTAACTTGGATTTTAAGGAAATTATGTGTTCTTATTTGACTCTACAATTTGTTCATACGAATTGTTAGCGTTTCTTATATACTCCCCTCACCACCTTAGGTTTCTTGAGGAATTAATAGTGGTGAATATATTGCGGGCATGGAGAATTATGCCATTAATTATAATGATAACTCTACTGTCAACGATTCCTCTTCAAGTATATGCTCAACCAAAACCTAGATGGAATGCTAATACCGCTACAATAGAGGCTAGTGGTATAGTTGTGCAATTCTTTGAGAGGAAACCCCAATACAGATTCTGGTTACCCGGGGAGAATGAGACTGCTGTTTATATAGTTAAATTCGTGAAGATAATTGAGTTTCTTGATTCTGACAACGATAATCAATTCGATTTCAGAAACGAAAGAATCCTAGCTAAGGCTGAGCTTGATGCTCATGACCAGTGGAACATCACAGCCATGGTTTTAGAAGGATCTAGTAATAGCACAGAGTTAAGAGTTATCATGCAGGGATATGTAGCCGTCATAACTACTGCAGAGGGAATGATGGCAAATGAGAAAGCTAACGTGACCTTTATTAATCACATATATGATAAAGATGTAGAAGTCGAGGGTTATGTTGTAAAAGGTGGAGCTGAGCTAAAAATAGATGTCATAATAAGTAACTGGCCCTGGCATAGTAATGACTCCAAATTAGCCCTAATGACACTGTTTGCTGGTCATTTTAGAGGCAAGGAGAAAGTCCCAGCAATGCACCATGAGAGAGTAAGAGAGAGAAACACTCATAAAGTCGAAATGAGAGATCCAGAAACAAATCATGTAGGAGTTTTCACGTTTAGAGAGAACGTGAGAATTAGGAGTAGGAATGGGTCAACATACGAAATGAAAGTCAACGCAACAGATGATTTTAGACCTAATAGTGCCATACAATATATTGTCTATCCTCATTTCGAAGGCACTCTCGAGCACGATCCAAGCATATTGATAGAGAAGGAAGAAGAATCTATGGTCCAAAGAATTTTCTCATCACCATATATTTGGATGGGAATAATACTAACAATAGTAGTGATAGGAGTAATCATCGTAAAGAGAAGATAGCTAATCCTCTCAATATTACACATTTTTTTATTATTTTTGAGAACAAAAACCAAGCATGATTATTCTCATGTATATTTTTAACTTGAAGCTTGGGAGCATTCATGAAATTTATTAAATACATGAAAGATCGTGGGAAATGTGTAAATTGTAAAGTATGTTCAACAATAGTTTCTTGCCTATCCCCAGAGCGATGTATAGGATGTGGAGCACGTTATTTGGCATACCCATACGAGGCCATAAATCCCGTTCCTGATTATGAGGAGAGAAGTCTAATAGAGATAATAGTTGATGGTCAAAAATATGAGGTTCCAAAATAGGGGTACCTGACATAGACTTCGACTTTTTAGTTATTTAGAAAATTTTCTAGCTTAAACGGTTCTAGAACGTTATTATGGCAAAAAACATTGAATTTTTGGTAAAATATTTTCAGCCTGCTCCAGCTCCGCCTCCTCCTGCGCCTCCTCCTCCACCAACACCGGCGCCTCCAGCTCTGCCTCCTCGGACACCTATTGTGGTTATGAATTTTGAGATTGCGTTGTTGAGGTTTGTTAGGAATGATGCTGTGTCTATGGGTGTTGCTTCTCTTTCATGTATTCTTGGTTGTCTGTACCAGTATGGGTGCCAATAAATACGTCCCTGTAGTTCCCGTATGATTTCTTCTGGTATTAATTTTCTTCCGTATCGTGTTAGTAATAACCATCCGATATTTGCTTCAATCACTTCTTTTAGAATATTTTCGAGCTCTTCCTTTCTAATTTTTGCATAGTATTCTAATTTCTTTAATAGTCCTTCGGAATACCTTTTTGCTTCTTCAGCTATTATTACTCCTTTAGCCGTCCGTGTTGAGAAGATCGTGCTTGCAAGCACCATGATGAATATAAAGCTGAAAAGTTGTATAATTCCCATTTCTATTAGACCGCGTATATAATTTATTGCCCCTAGAATTAGTAAAGCTATGCTTGCTAAGGCAGGTATTAAGAAAATCACGCTCCATTTCTTACGTACTTTCCTTGGATCCTTATAGAAGAACTCTTTATCTAATAAAGCAGTCATAATTTTATCCTCTACTCTTTTGAGTTCCCTATTACGTCTCCTAAGCGCTCTTGCAAACTCTCTTAATGGAATAACACCATTAACTACTTTACCTTTACTCACAAGTTCAGTACGGATTTCATTAATCAACCTTAGATAATCCCGCTCATAGTCTCTAAGATTACTGTCAGTCTCTATCTTACTCTTTTCTATCTCGATACCAATCTCCTCATCCTCGGTCTGAACTATCTTTAGAAAACCTCTGGCGGCCAAGTCGTAAAGCATAGCGATCCACGCTCTCCCATCAATTCCCTTTCTAACGAGAACCATAGCTTCAGCCGGTCTGAGATTATCTGGTGGGGGTACTGTTCCACCGTACGCTAGTTCTTTATATTTCTCTCCTGCAGCTTTTAGTTTATCCCTAGGAACTTTTTCATCTCTTCCCTTGAAGTACCAGAC
>JAHKLG010000154.1 GCA_029856625.1 Candidatus Njordarchaeota archaeon
CAAACATTTATGGCTTATGCACGTTTTCCTTCATACTGGCTCTTATAGTGTATCTAATTAGATTATTTTGGAAGCGATATGTTTCCTAAACTCTATCTAATTCATTCATAGTAACCTCGCTTAAATCGGTTTACCAAGCAAGATTAATTTTATGATTTCGTTTCACCGCTTTCTCAATATACCAGAAACTCCAGTACGCGTGATGAATCACAAGTCGTACTTACAAAAAAGAGATAAGCTATAGATTGAAAGAAAAATAGGAGAATTTCAATGAACACATCAGCAAATTAGCAAATAATCAGAATTTTTACTGGTGATTGCATGCCTATTGTTTTTGCTGGTATAGCCCCCCATGGTGATGAGATAATCCCAGTTCTGCATCGAGAAATGGATGAGAAGTGCAGAAGGCTTATGGAAGCGATGAAGGATTTCGCTAAGGAATTAATGAAGCGAGATCCCGAAGTAATAATCATAGCAACACCACATAATCTCAGAATAACAGAGCATATAGGGATAATAACAACATCTTATGGAGAGGGAGAATTTAGAACAGAGTATGGATCAATACACATCAGGGTCCCCTGTGACCAAGAATTAGCCAGAAAAATATATGAGAAAGCTAAGAAAGCAGAATTACCCGTTGTTGGAGTTAACTATGGAGTAGCAAGCGGAAAACTCTCGACAATAACCCTCGACTGGGGAGTTTTAATCCCTCTATGGTTCATTAAAGAAGAGTATGGTAGATGGAACAGAGAGCTCCCTCCAATAATAATCATTACTCCCTCAAGAGAGGTGCCATGGGAAACACTCGTGAAACTTGGGGAAGTAATCGTTGATACTATTGAGGAGGCTAATAAGAAAGTAGCATTCATAGCGAGCGCAGATCACGCTCACACGCATGATCCACGGGGACCATACGGATATAGTGACGCCGCAAAGATACTTGACGAGAAAATAATAACAATGATAAAAAATGAGAAACTAGAGGAACTACTAGAACTTGACAAGGAGCTTATAGAGAAGGCAAAACCAGACAGCATATGGCAATTACTCATACTACACGGGGTTCTCAAGAAAACTAGACTTAAGCTCAGCGCATTAACATATGAATGCCCAACATACTTCGGAATGCTCGTAGCATACTATATACCAATTAAATAAGATTAGCTCCTTTTAGCTCCTCCCTAAATTTTTATTGAAAATTCCAAAGGTTTAGAGTGAGATTCATTTTTCGTTTAACGCTGTATCAGTCAGAATTTTCAATAGTTCTTTCCGTTTTTCTGGAGGGAGTTGTTTAAGGATTTCTGATAATGCGCGGAAAGTTTTTTCTAATCCAATAGATAGTACGAGCTTCTCGATTCCTATTACTTCAACCGCCTTCGCCAGCCTCTCTGGCCCGAGGGCATCAGCCAGTTTCTCGATTCCTATTACTTCGACTGCTTTCGCCAGCCTCTCTTTCGGTATTACTTCTGTTTCGGCCATTTTTGCCACCTCTGGTCTATATATTAGCGCGAGAGAATATATAATGTTATCTGGTTTAAACGTTTCTATGATTCTCCTGGCGGCTCTTTTACTTATATTCTCTTTTGTTGATAATAAGCATAGAGTTTCATTTCCAAGAATTTCAGGATCTAGTTCATCGTATGCAATTATGTATATTTTTAGTGCTTTTGCATTCTTTGTTTCATATAATCCTTCCCCACCATGAATCCTCATTTTGTCATCAAGTTTCTCCCGCAGCTTCTTCTCCAAATTCTCCGAGATCTTAGGTGCAATGATAAAAACAGATACTTCTGAAAACTCGATTTTCTTCTTCATACTTAGAGCTATTTTATACATGAGAACTTGTTTTATAGTCTCGTAATCAACCTTAACACTAGGAGCTTTAACTTCAATGATATTCAAGTAGCCCCCATGCTCACATAAAAATTTTAACCATGATCCATCCGGCAACGTCTCCGCGCATTTGATACCTTCAACTAAGATATCTATCCGAGACCTAATAATTTCCACACCATACTCGGTTACGATTGCCACGCTACTCAAACGGTAATGCTCAAAGGCTTCGCTTATTATTATCTTAAAGATTGCGTCCCAAGACACTATTGGACCTCTTTGCAAAATGATCTAAACTATAAGATTTTGACAAACCAATATCATACAGTGGATTAAGGTTCGCTAAATTCACCTGTTAGACTTTTATTTATTCTAAAATCTCAAAGCTTGAGTTAAATACCATGTTTATAAGCTTTTAACTTAAATTTCGTGAACCGTATATTTGTACAAGTTATTGAATGCAGTTGATGCTTCATGGGTCTTATACATTTTAAGCCTAATGAAAAAAGTATACTGAGGAAAATTGCTTTAATGCTTTATGCTCGTTTTGAGATACCTTATCTTAAGCTCAATTATCTTATCTTAGAGGGGCCTTATAAGAATCCGATCGGTCGTGCATTAGTCTATCCAATAATCCTCCTTAATGCTGCTATAATGCTTGGTCTTGGACAACATGGCAAGGTAATGAGCTATAAGGAGGTTGAGGAATACATTGATCAGTTACCAGATGATGCTCTAATAGCCGTTGGTAGCTGTAGGTGTAGAGTAGCGACTCGAGCATGCAACTGCCCAATAAAGACGGATATAACTATCAAGACTGGGGCCATAATATACAAGAGCTTCTTCCCAGAGGATTATCAAGTAATAGATAAAGTCAAGGCGAAGAAGCTTGTACGGGATCTAAATAAGAAGGGTTTAGTGCCAATGGTTTACGCTTTCTGCGTAGCTGGTGGTGCATTTGTATCCTTCGTTATCTGTAATTGTTGTAAGCATTCATGTATCCCTATATTAGCCCAGAAGATAGTTGGATTGCATGTATTCGATCCGGGAGAATATGTGGCTTATGTAAATCCTGAAAAATGCGAGGGCTGTGGAACTTGTGTAGAGGTTTGCCAATTTGACGCTCGTAAAATAATTAATGGTAAAGCTAAAGTAGATTACTTAGCATGTTATGGTTGCGGAGCGTGTATGCTGAACTGCCCGAGTGGCGCAACAAAAATGGTGAAGAGGCCGGAGAAGCTTAGGAAGGCGCAGATTTCCCGATTATTATCCCTGTGGAGGCATGAGGAGTACGAGATTAGCTAATGGGCGGATTTACTATGATTAAGGCGGTAATTTTTGACTTCGGTGGAGTTTTAGCAAGGCCCAAATGGAGTACTGAGATGATAGCTAGTATTATTGCTAAAAAACTTGCTGAGAAAAACATTAAAGTTCCTTCAAACTTCGCGGATGCATTAAATGATGTTATAGGAGAGCACCTGAGGATATCGACTTGTTCTTTAAAAGAGATATTATTCGAGATAACCATTAAGAAAGCTCTTGAAAGAGTGGGCATTAAGATAAGCGATGCGCTAGCCTATCAGCTAATGCTTGAAGTAAGCAAAGCAGAGCTCCATGAGATAAGACCCGAAACAGAAAAGGTTCTTAGGACATTAAAACGAATGGGTTTAAAGATAGGTGTGTTATCTAACACATCATTGTATGTGGTGAAGAACCTCCTAGAGAAGAAATCATTAATGAAGTATATAGACGCGCTTGTATTATCCAGAGACACGAAATATAGGAAGCCCCATCCCAGCATATACTTAGAAATATTAAAGAGGTTAAGAGCGAAACCACAAGAAGCAATATTTGTCGGGGATGTCTTAGAAATAGATATCTACGGAGCGAAGAAAATAGGAATGGTTAGCGTTCTAATAGGCAAACCAGAACCAGTATATGAGGAATATAATATAAGATTCGAATGTCTAGATATCCCA
>JAHKLG010000155.1 GCA_029856625.1 Candidatus Njordarchaeota archaeon
CCAGCGGCTTGGGCCATTTTATACGCGTCAACTATCTCTTTTAACATTCTTAAGGCTTCTCCCTGCTTACCTATTGAAAATAGATCTTTCGACCTCGCTAGTGAGGATTTCGCATCCTTAGAAGTTCCCCATTTATCCATTATCTCTTCAATCTCGAGGAGTAAGTGAGCATATATTTTTGACAAACTTAGGGTCCATGGCTTCTCCCATAGCCAGATACCCCAGTTCATTTTGGGTCTTATTGGGATTCTTGGTAAGTGCCCCTCACTCGATAGCTCTTTGATGACTAGGGCCATGATGAAGTGAAGAACCATCTCCACAAAATCCCCGATACCGCTTATCCACATATTATAGCTTAGATCTCTAAAAGCTTTCCTAATAATATTATACTTACTTATAGCGGCCTCAGCAACCCTATGAGAGGCCTCTAATACAGTTTCTGTTAAAATGTCTTTATCCTTACTCCTTAAGAATGGGATATTTAACACGTATCCATTCTCCCTCCTAATTAGTTCAAGTTCCAGTAATCTTTTTGGAACCTCGCCAACGAATTCTCCACTACAAATCGATACAATCGCTTGTTTTAGATCTTCTCGGGTAATCTCGTGAAAGATCTCTAGGGGTCTGTTAACGAATGTTGCATGGATAATTGATATTCCACACCCATCTAAAACTTGTGAATTGACCCCGAAGTTCTCCTGATTAGGCCCAATTTCAAGTCCAAAAAAGGGGATAATTATTTGCTCTGGAGACCATTCAAAGAAAAGTCCTTCCCTTACCATTAGGGATTCGACGCAGGAAAGGAAGGCAAAATCCATTAAGAATGCTCCAACTATAATGTGAGCTAGATCATTCCAAGAAAAATGTTTGGAGATTGGTGTTTTATGAAAAGAGTCTCTGACTATGGGTAGTTCCCTAATAACTCGGCTCTTGATATGGTTTATAAGACCTCTTAACAAGGACTTAAGTATTCCAGCCTTAAAGTCTGATATCACTGGAATTGTCGTTGCGAATTGATCATTAATCTTCTTAACAAGACCACAACTCATTAAATTATTCAATCTTTTAGAAACCTCTGCTTCGTCGAGAGAGACCTTTGAGGCAATTTCTGATATGGATAAGGGCTCATCAGCGATAGCTAACATAATAGATTGATAAGTATAATCCCTCAGAAGATTCCACGGATTAGCTCCAAACCTTTTAAAGACTTTAGATGAATCACCAACACAAAAGAAAATCACTCTCTCCTTGTATGACATAGGAACCCCCGAGCTCTATATTAATTTTTTGAACATCTCTAACTTTATTAGATTTATGGAATTTGCTAACCCTTAGAAGCTCGTGCTATTCATTAGAACCCAGCTGGGACTAATGCGCTTCACAAAGATATTCATGGTAGTGTATGACATAAAGTTAGGTACTTCTTTAACTTCTCGTGGAACAATTCTCTTGGCAACAGATAAGAAGCATTGATAATTACGAAAATTCTGTAATGCTTGAGGAATTAATCATTATAGCTTCTAATGCAATAAGGCTTGTAAAGAGTACCTAAAGTAGAGAGGCCTGCTATGCCAGAAGATGCGAGAAGGAGTGGTGATCCATGGTCTAAATCTCCTCACTTTTACTATTTAAGTGAAGACTCAGGGGTGCCCAGTCAGAGTAAATGCTGGGTTAAAGAGACCTGCTTACCTAATATTGCTTGGTCAGAAACTTACGTAGATTATGTAGCGTTCTAGTGAGTGATAGAATATTTTTAAGTATTAAAATACTTAGTATTTTAATACTTAGTATGGTGATACTATGAATAGTAAGTTTGTTGATCGTGAGGAAGAGTTAGGCTATCTTGAAAGCCTATATAGGAGGAATAAGGCTCAATTAATAGTCATTTATGGTAGGAGAAGGATAGGTAAGACAGCTCTTGTCAAGAGGTTTATGGAGAATAAGAAAGGAGTTTACTTCTATGCTATGAAGCAACCGCTCGAGTTAGAATTGGAGAGGTTGGCAGAAACTGTCTCACGTGTTTTAGGGAGGTATGTGAAACCGAATTTTGAGAGCGTCTTCGCGGCGCTTAGTGAAGCAGGAAAGATAGTGGTGATAATAGATGAGTTCACTTACTGGATCGAAGAAGATCCTAGGGTGTTAAGTATTCTGCAGAGGATCTGGGATGAATACTTAAGCAAGAGTTCTGTCTTCCTTATACTAGTAGCATCCACAGTTACACTTGTAGAGAAGAGCTTCTCTTATGGTAGTGGATTGTATGGTAGAAGGACTGGTCAGTGGAAACTTGGACCATTAGAGCCCTTCTATATTAGACATTTTCTCCCAAACTACGATTTTGAGGATCTAGTAAGGGTTTATGGGTGTGTAGGAAGCATACCCTATTACCTCTCACTATTTGATCCGAAGCAAAGCTTTGAGGAAAACGTTAACAGGCTCTTCTTTAATAAGGGTGGAGTCCTCTATGAAGAGGCTGAGAATTTACTACGATACGAGGTTAGGGATCCTTATATCTACCTTAACATTGTTAGAGCAATCGAAGAGGGCGCAACAACGTATTCTAAGATATCAGATAGAGCAAAGGTTAACATCACAAATCTGTCCAAGTACCTCCATGTATTAGAGAAATTAGATATAGTGGTGAGAGAGAAGCCAATTATGGGTAAGGCTCGACCAATATACGTCATTAAGGACAATTACATAAGGTTCTGGGTTAGGTACGTATATCCAAACAAGGATAAGATTGAATGGGGAACTTTCTGGTTCAGAAAGGAACAAATGAACAATTACTTACCGAAAGTCTTCGAAGACTTGGTAAGACATTCCTTAAGACACTTATATAGAATTGGAAAGATACCGATCTTAGGGAGATGTGGACGATACTGGGAGAAAGAGAAGGAAATAGATATAGTATGTATAGAGGATGATAAATTATTAGCGATAGAAGTAAAATGGAGGAACTTAAAAACAAGCGAGGCAGAAGAAATAATCCAAGAATTGAGAAGAAAACTTAACAATAGAGAAGCAATATACGGTGTGGCGGCGAAGACAATAAAGGGAGAATTTGATGGAATTAAGATAGAACTGAAAGATCTCTTTAAGGAGAGAAAAATGGAAAAATAATTATAATACACGAGTTAACCCATCAATAGCTACGTATCCTCCCGCCAAAATTATTAGAGCCGCATACACTAGCCTAAGAACCCATGGCATTGTTCTGGCTGATAAACGCGCCCCTATCCAAGACGCTATAAGCGTAAAAACTCCAACATACACAAATATAAGGATATTCATGAATCCATAATATGCTAGTACAGAGGCTCCTATGCTGGCAGTAATAATCATTTGAGCACTCGAGGTTCCTATAGCTACATGAGTCGGGTATTGTAGAAAGAAATATATCGGGAGATAGTATATACCTCCCCCAAACCCACAGATTCCCGTAGCAAATCCAGCTAAAAACATTAAAAGGATCAATCTAGAACCACATTCTAACTGTTTTGTTTCCTGAATAGTTATACGTTTAATAAGTTTTTTACGCATCTTTAGGGTGCTTTCTGCTACATAGATACCTACCCCAATACATGCAAAACCAAAGATTATCTTTAAGATCTCAGTTGGTAAATACTTAGCTACTACGTATGCTCCCAAACTCACGCCAAGCGCTGCACTTATACCTGCTATAATAGTGCCTCTCAAATATACGTGTTTTTTCCTATAGTGCTCTATCACGCCTGGAATAGTAGTAACTGCTATTACCGCTTGATTCACAAAGTATGCTTGCTTTATGTTTAGTCCTAA
>JAHKLG010000156.1 GCA_029856625.1 Candidatus Njordarchaeota archaeon
AGCTTTTAAACAGTTTTCAGGGGATAATGGGAATTCTGGAATGGAAAACGCTATTCCTAGTAGTATCGTGTTTTGTAATAAGGGATTTCCCATTTTTTCAGCCAGTTCTAGCGCGTTAACTTTCAAGATTTTCCTTGTTTTCCTTGAAAGGGCCTTGAGGACATCGTTTGTATCTGGATACTTATCAAGACCAAGAGCAACAATAGGGGGTGGGATAGCATTAAGGTTAACTATAATGAATCCATCATCTTTTAACATTTCAACATGTCTTAAAGTCTCAACAAGCTCTAATCCTATTAATAAGTCTCCAGCACCCTTCTTAATAAGGGGGCTCTCCACATCAGATCCTATCCTCACATACGTCACTACCATTCCATACCTTTGGGCAAGTCCGTGAATTTCACTCATGAGAACTTTCTTTCCCTCAATTAATGCTGTTTCCGAAATTATTCTTGCAGTGGTGAGAATTCCGAGTCCTCCGACACCAGAAATGATAATATTGTACTCGTCCAATTCCATAAAAGTTCGCCTCCTTATCGGCTTAGGAATCTGATAATCTAATAGCTAATTAAAGTCTTCAACAAATATCTGAGCACTTCCTAACTTCGACTCCAAAGAACATTGTTAATGGATACTTCGTATGAGAAGCGCTGACAAGACTTTTACGAAGAAAGCTTCCGAAGACCCCCTTTTCTCTGAAATTCTTATCCCTAGTGACTACCGTGATGAACTCTGGAGGAGGGTCCAACACTATACCACTAAACAATTCTCTCCAAATGTACATGTAGCCTAAAATCGGTTCAAGCTCTGAATCATAATTCCCCTCTTCAATAAACCTTTTCTGAAGTCCTAATAAAGCATCAAGGAATCCCCGTCCAAATCTCTTTAAAATCTCCTCACGTATTTTTGCCTCCAGTTCTTCTCTAATACACCCCAATACAAAATTAAGCAAAGCATCAATATGATCCCCGATCTCAGCATTCCTTAATCCCTTTTCTTCTCTATAAATAAGCCAGACTTTAACTAAATCAATTGACATCCGCCGCCAAATTATTATCCGGAAGCACGCGGATCCAAGCAAGTTAATCCGCTCGCTTTTATTAATAATTCTAGACTAGCATCTTAATCCTGGGGGGTCAAGTTTATCTCCATAACAATTTCGTAAGCATTCTCTTTCTTGCTTATGTTGACATTTACAGTACAGCTCTGGTTACAGCTTTTTTTAATCAACTCTTTTATGGCGCCTTGGAGTATATTCGCTAATAGCTTTATGAATTCGATCGGGAAAGAAATATCGCTCATTTTTATAATAATTACTCCCCTATTATTGCTTAGTTCAAAAGCTTGCGTAGATACTCCCTCTGTTATATCTGAGATCATACTAGCTATGCTTTCAAATGGTTTAGAACTGTTAAGCTCTACTGTCTCATATAACTCCTGGGCAATAGCTTTACCAACCATGAAAGCTAACTGATAGGAATTTTCTCCTAATATCTTGAGAAGAGCTCTTGTTAGGGCAACCAAGATACGGCGGGCTGTCAATTTCTTTGCTTGGTAGTACTCTCCAAGAAGCCATAATCGATAGGCCCCAACTCTTTTCTCTGCAATAATACCCTTACCTTTGAGTTTTTCAACATATTTTGCTATTGTAGTGCGGCTAATACCTAACTTCTCAGCTATTTCTTTAGTAGTGAGTCCTAATGGATGCTTTCTTAGTAGATTAATTATCTTTTCCTCAATGCTCAACAATTTTCACCAAATCAGTTTACTTTGCCTTTTTTCATAAGATATCTTTATATTGTATATTTACATACATAGCTTCAGCTCCTTACAGTCATATTTCCTAATTTAAGTAGTTTTTCGGTGAAAATAAGTGCCAGAAGGAATATTTCGAATGCGTTGGGATCCTAGACGAGGACCTGTAATTCTTGGAACATATCCTACAGAACTCTCACTTTCACCAGATGAATTAGTGAATGTTTTTGGCGGATTATTTCTGGAAGAGGAGGAAAGAAGGGAAGGATTCTATACAATTTCTCTTGGTGGTCGGAATATCCTAGCTTATTACTCTGGGATAGAGCTTAACGAAATATTTGGGGTAATACTAAAACCCGATGAGAATCCTAATGATTATAGAGGAGGATTAGTAAGGTTAGCACTGAAAATATTTAAGCTAGGAGAGGAGATACTCTATAGCGAGGAGGGCTGGATCGAGGCTTGGAACTGGATCATTGGTTACCCATCAATGACAGCTGAACAAAGACTTGCAGACATATTTGTAGAAGAAGAAGCGCGTTCACTGCTGGATATAATGATAGAGGAAGGTATTCTTACAATCGATGATGTTATTAAAAGATTAAGAGGAATGTACCCAGGGTTATCACGAGACGTTATTACATCATATGTTCATACTTTTGAAGCCCTAGATATAATCGCAACACGGTTCGATGAGAAGGCCCTAATAGAGCGGGTTTATCTCTTGAGAGATGTCGCATTTATTAGGAAGAAACCAGAGGTTTTCGGTAAGGTAAGCAAGGTTATACCTGGTTATGAGAAGAAGTGGGAGGAATTCGTTATGCGTTATCATGATAGAGAATGGATACAAGACAGGAATATACTACCTAAAATATTAGCGGAGGCGGAAACGTATAGGGTGCTCACAGAATTTAGGAGTAAGGGTGTAATATCGTCCGAGGAGGTACGAGCTCGTGGCTGGGCAGAGCTAATCGAGGAAAAGTTGAGGCCTTATGAGATAATTGAGAGACACGAGGATAAATATTATTTATTCTCAGATCCAGCAGTTGTTTATATTTTCCCCCGTTACGTAATAGCACGGGTTGTTGATAAGTTAAGGAATGGAGAAATAGAGAAAAAGATTGTTCTGGAATATTTAAGGATATTGAGGGACGCATTTTCAAGATGATTTTTCTCTCCTTTTTTTATTTTGGTGCAATTTTTATGGTAAAATCTAATGACTCTGTACCATCCTTAAAAAAACTACTAGAAATTTCTTTAAAGAGGGTAAGCATTAAAGAGATCACAGATCTTTTTCTCTCCTTACCAAGAAAAGATTTAATAAGAATGGTAAAGGATCAAGAAGAGTCCCTTAAAATTTACTTATGTAACCTCTTCGAAAGGACTTCTGGGATTAAAAGAAAAACTCTAAAAGATGTTATCCTAATACTAGCCCCCTATTTCTCTATAGATACAATAATAAAGCTCTTTGATTGTGTGCTTCATCAAGAAGATTTTCACAACTCAATTGAATTTTTGAAAGCAATGCTTTATAGCAAGTCTCTTAAGGAACTAGATGAATACATTAAGAAACTAAAAGAGAACGAGGAGGGACGTATTCTTTTGGCAAAAATCTTACCAGCTCTCCCAGCATTTTTCCCAAGAGAGAGAATAAAGGAAATAGCGGAATTCCTTGCGACTAATCTTCCGAAAAGAGCATATAAATGGTATATACGTTCGATAGCGGAAATAGCGGATTTCATTGGAAGGGATTATACATTAAGAAATCTGTCAAGAGTATTAATAAGTGATAAAAAATGGATTATAAGTTATGCAGACGTATTATTAGCTATCACAGTGGGAGCTTATAAATTGTCTCTTATGCATAAAGATCTTAGAGAAAAAATTATCTGTCTCCTTAAAAGTATTTTAGAAGAGGAAAAAGTTCAAAAGATGCTATTGAAAGGAGCTGCTAAGACTTTTGATCCTCTAGAAGCAGTGGCAGCATTTTGGGTAATTAAGAGAATAGGCGAG
>JAHKLG010000157.1 GCA_029856625.1 Candidatus Njordarchaeota archaeon
AAAATGGTGCGCCGGGCGGGACTCGAACCCGCGCCACCGGCTTGGCAGGCCGGCATCCTACCGCTAGACTACCGGCGCATCCAAACTCTTAACTCTCCATAGTCTCAGATATTACTAACTAGGGAATAGTTATAAAACTTTTCACTAGTGAAGAAAATACAAGCGAATTAAATTTTTGAAAACATTTTCATAAAGGCAAAAAATAGTTTATAAAGAGTTAGCAATAGGAAAAGAAAAAATTGGTGAATTTCTGAAAAGAGAGAATATTAGTTCCGCTGGAATTATTGCGCTTTCTTGATCTCTTGGACGACTCCTACGGCCACTAGCTGTCCCATTTCGGGCCGTGGGGGCGTGAGCCCCCACGGTATCCCGTATGGCAAAGCGCCCTAGAGGTGGGAACTCACTGAATTTCTCTACAACTGATGGTTTAATAGGCTCGAGCTCTACTAGAGCGTATTCTCCTCTCTTGATAAAGCTTGGATTCTCTTCTATTAGCTCTCCTTTTGGCCCGTATTTCGCATGTAAGTGCACGAATCTAACAGCTACCTGGAGAGTATGAGCGTGCATGACTGGTGTGTAGCCAGCGCTGATGCTTGTTGGATGCCAGATGACCCATAATCTAGCTAAGAAAGTACCGTAATTAGGCCCTACTACAGTCGGTGGATTATCTGGGTGTCCCATTACGTCTCCACGCTTGACTTCGTCAGCTGATATTCCCTTAAGGTTCACACCTACATTATCACCTGGTACTGCCTCCTCGAGAGGCTCATGATGCATTTCAATTGATTGCGCTACAGACTGCTTGCCAAGTGGTTGAATGATTACTGAATCTCCTTTTTTCAGTTTTCCAGTTTCTACTCTTCCTGTGACTACAGTACCAACTCCCTTGATCTTGAAGACCTTCTGGATAGGTAATCTGAAGGGCTTATCAATCATTGGTTTTGGCGGTTCTAGTAGGTCTAGGGCCTCATACAATGTTGGTCCATCATACCATGGCATGTTGGGAGACTTCTCCTTTAGATTATCACCGAGCAATCCGCTAGTGGGGATGATAGCCTTTATTTGGTCTGGTTTATAACCAATGCTGGTTAAGAATCTCTTCATTTCATCTCTAATTTCTTCATAAACGGACTTATCCCAGTTTACAGCATCCATCTTATTAACAAGAACAATCATCTGATCAATACCTAGAGTCTTTGCTAGGATTGCATGCTCACGCGTTTGGCCTCCAAGAGCATATCCCGCCTCGAATTCATTTCTCTTAGCAGAGACAACTAATATCGCTGCGTCTGCTTGACTAGCTCCAGTAATCATGTTTTTGATGAAGTCTCTGTGGCCTGGCGCATCGATTATCGTGAACATATATTTAGGTGTTTCGAATTTGAAGTATCCTAGATCAATTGTTAAGCCTCTTTTTCTCTCCTCCGCGAGCTTATCTAGAACCCATGCGAATTTCCAAGATTCTCTACCTATCTGTTTTGCTTCTTCCTCATACTTCTTAATTACTCTATCATCAATCGCCCCTACAAGGTATAAGAAGTGCCCTATAGCTGTGCTTTTCCCATGATCCACGTGGCCAATAATTACTAGGTTAATGTGTGGCTTTTTCCTAGCCATTGTTCTCACCAAGTTTTCAGGAAGGTAGTAATATCATTAATGATTGTTATCTTTAAAATACTTGATGATTTTTACCTCACTTTAAATGACGCAGTGGTATTTAATTCTTTCTTAACTATTGGACTAACACTGTCTTAACTTGATAAGAGATTTTTTATACATACCGCCTTAGACAGTGCTGGAAAGAATTCACTGAATGGTAAGATTAAAAAATAGAACATCATGTGGCGTTTTAAGTTTATAACTAATAAGAAACTGTGAGGGATAACCAATGAGCTTGAAAATAGAGCTTCTCTCGAAATTTGAAAATAAGCTGCTCTTTAGAACGGAATACAAGTTTAAGGTTGTTCATGAAGCACAAGGCACTCCTTCCCGAAAAGTTATTAGAGAAAATATAGCTAAGCTACTCAATGTTCCAGCAGATTTGGTTGTTATTAGAAGCATTAAAACTCCTTTCGGGGTTAATGAATCAATTGTGGAAGCATTTGTTTATGAAGAAAAAGATAAAATGCTTAAGATTGAGCCGAAGCATATATTAATAAGAAACGAGTTATTGAAGGAGAAATAGGGAGGAGGAGTTAATATGGGTAAGAAAGTAAAAAAGAAACAAAGGATAAGAAAGCGCGCCGGAAAAAAGAAGAAGCATAAAAAGAAACCCTATACTGAAATAAAAGGTAAGAAACTCTTTGTGATCTCGCATTTATACAGAGTAGAGAATGGAAAAGTTATCCGTTTAAGAAAATTCTGTCCCGTATGTGGTCCAGGGGTATTCTTGGCAGAACACCCAGATAGATGGAGCTGTGGACGGTGTGGATATACTGAATGGAAACCTGCTAAAGCTCGTACCTAGATTATTCGCCTCAGACCTTCGAGGGCTCTTCATTAATAAAATCAGTGGGGCCTATTCTCTTCATCGGCTTTTATATTAATTTAAGATCGACCTTGTAACTAAAAAGCTATATATCTTACTCCTCGTCAGGGAAGCTGTGTTCGGTAGCTGATTGGTGTCGTAATGAAAAAATACGACGCGGTAATAGCAGGAGGAGGACCTGCAGGGAGTTTTTTAGCTCATCTCTTAGCTTCAGAAGGTTACAAAGTAGCTCTAGTGGAGTATAAAAACGCTGAAAATTATATGGCTGCAAAAGCATGTGGAAGTTTATCATCTGAGAAAGTACTGGATCTTCTTAGAATTATGGGTATTGATGAGAAGGAAGTTGTTGATTCTAGATTTAAAACCGTTTCGATCTTAGATGGTACTCTTAACGATTTATCACGCGTGAAACTTAATTTGGTTCATTTAGATAGGTATAATCTAGGCCGGGAAATGCTAGAAATTCTAGCGGCAGATGGGGTTGAAGTATTAACTGGTTATAGAGCTGATGAACTGATAATGAAGGACGATGTTGTACAGGGGTTTAAGTCCAGTAACGGGGTTGTGTATAGGGGGAGGATAACTATCGATACAACAGGTTTTGGGGGCACTCTTAGGCGCCAATTAGCTAGCAAATTACCTGATGCGTATTTTGAACCCGATGACATAATAGTTGGAGCTGTAAGCGAGATTAACAAAGTTTCTTTTGAATTTGATGAACCGACCATAATTCTTTCAAATACTTTAGCTCCCGGAGGGTATTGTTGGGTAACTCCCTTAGAAAAAAATACTCTAATAGGTCTGGGATTCCCTCCCTCCTTCGATAATGTGCTCTTAGAGAATCGCTTATTATATCTTTATCGAATACTAAAAATACGGCCTCTAACATTAAGGAAATACTATGGAGTATTACCCATCCGAAGACCTCTTGCCTCAAGCGTCTTTAATGGCTTTATGGTTCTCGGAGATGCTGCCTCTCATGGTAATCCATTGTTTGAAGGAGGAATTTATAGTGCCCTTTATGTTGCGAAACTGGCAGGCGAAATAATCTCAAATGCTCTTGCAGAAAAAGATGATGTTCTAGGAATCAATGATTTATGGACTTTTAATGTTAGATATATGAGAGAAAGAGGATGGATTCTTGGGGTTCTCGACGTATTGAGATTATTTATTCAAAAGTTCTCTCAGAAGAATCTTTACTTATTCGCTTCAGCACTTCCAGAAAAAATGTCATTTGATTTAGATACGATCCTTCATATAAGTCTTGGGTTATTA
>JAHKLG010000158.1 GCA_029856625.1 Candidatus Njordarchaeota archaeon
ATGCCTAAATCTAGATCACTTCTCTTACCGAATCCTCCTCTAACTCTAGATCCAAAAGCAAAAACAAATTTTATTCTCTGTCCTCGAATCACTCTTTGTAATAGATTTCTCGCTTTTTCAAGCAAGGCCTCATCTGACAATTCTATTACACCAGCATACACTCTACTCTTGTTTAAAAGTAAAAGGCATCGAGAAATTTGTAAATTAATTGGTTTCGTTTCAATTATAAAGCTCAGCAAGAAGGGATTGAGGAAAAATAAAAGATTTGGTAAGGTCTCCTATGGTAGTTTTTCTCTAGTGATGCATTATAAAAGCGCTAGGATCATTGGTATTACGGCTATCATGGTGAATGCGAATAGTACTAATCCTTCACCACTCATTACGCCTGATAGTAACGCGTTCCATTTTGATCTTTCTTTAGCATATAATGACTTGTCAGCACCGTATTTTCTAACTAGCCAGTAATCTATGAATGCTCCTATGGAGGCGATCCATAAGAATGATGGTGGGATAATTATCCCCATGGCTATTAGTATTGGGGATAATCCTCTAAGACCTTTCTTCTGGAATATTTCCCAAATAATTATTGTTAGAATGACGCTGATTATTAATAATCTAACATCAATCATTGGTGGTAGTCTTCTCTCTTTTATCCCTATGTAAAAGAATAGTACATATCCTCCCAACAATTTAGCTGTTGGAGCGGGCCAGAAATCAGAACCAATACCTCCTTGGAAAGTATGGAATATGTAAAATATTGTTGGTCCAAAGATCGCTCCTACTAAACCACCGATGATTACTGCTTTGATAACATCCCTTACATCCACCCCGATGATGGAGCAGAATTTGACTCGCCTAATAAACGAGATGGCCATCGACTCAAACACACTTATTATAGCGAAGCTTATCAGTAATGACTCAAAGCTAGGAGATATGAGGAATAAAGTGATGATTAGTGTGGCGTCTAACGTGATACTGGTAGAGAACCCGGTCTCGCCAGCGGCTCTCACAGCGAATATTGCTGAGATAAATATTATTGGTAATGCGATGATTATTATTTCAAGGATCTCTATTAACTTCCCTACAGGGATGGCATTATTTATTAAGAAGGATAAACCGACAACACCTGGAAGCAAGATAAGGGAAATAATGCTAAGTATTATTGCTCGCCCAGATTCTTCCTGAATGTTCTTTATGGATTCCTTTATCTTCTTACCATAAGTAATAAGGGTTAGGATAGCAGTGGTTATCATCATTGGGATAGCAACGCTATATATGTAGGGATTAAAGAAATGCTCTTGAAGACCTATGTAGGGATTAGCTTTCTCGACAAAAATCCAGATAAACATTGAATAAAGAACACCGATTATGAGGAATAAATAGCCCAGCCACGATATGAAAAAACCTATACTAGCATATAATGGACTAATTGTGATCCCAGTAAAGCTTAATCTAGCATAGCGATTACGCCCCTTAACAAAGTCAATCTGATACGTATTTGTTAGCATTAGAGAAGCACTGGTTATCGAGGAGAAGACGAGACCTCTTATTGCTTGCTTGAGCTCCTCCGAACCGGTCTTCTCTAACACTTTAACCATATACGCCATTGGGGTGACCATTGGCCATCTAAGTTGTATAAATTCTTTATAAAAGGGATATAAGACAAAAATACCGAGTAAAGCTCCTGGAAGAGTTATTGAGAGTAATGATGGGATTGTTAAATGAATCTCCGTCGTAGCATACTGACTGTAGATTATCTCAGCTGCTATCGGATCGATAAAACCCATAGACGCTAATGTAGTAGCCCCAACTATCGTAAGAATAATCGCATTCTCCTTGGCATCATACCCACCAGTGATGGATAGAATTAAGTAACCTAGGAGAAAAACACCACCCAATGCTAGGATGCCTATCTTAAGGATCAGATAAATACCAATGAAAGAGAATATTACTCCGAGAAAAATCCCAGAAACGATAGCCCTACCAGTCAATGGATATCTCATTCACCAATCCTCTTAACCAACTATAAAGATTATAATTAATCGTTGACAAGGAGGACAAGAGAAATTTTATGAATAAAACTCTATTCTATTAATTCTGTGGGAACTATCTAATTAGGGGCTCTTAGTTTTGGTTAATAGTACTAATTATTATGACAGATATTTTCAAGCGTTTTATTCTTGATAAGCTATGACTATGATATAAGTTTCACACGCCGTTGGCTAATGTCAACCATTTTTAACTCTCTCTCGTTCTTTATTTCCATTAATACTAATATGATAAAAGCTCCATAGAGAACTATTCCTAATCCTGGAGTTGTTCTTAAAATCTTTGTGGTTGGATCAAGATAAGCTAATAATAGGATTAAGAACATATAGATTGTTCTGGTGATGATGGATATTTCGAGGCTTCTATCTAGACTATTTGTATTAGATCTTGCAGTTGGCTTTATTATCTCGCGGATCAGAATCATTGCTGGATAGAAAAGCCAAAGGATGGATATTATGAAACCGTACAAGAGTATTGCGAGGGAATGAAATACCCCGATTTCTCTAAATGGGATAACGTATACATCGTCGTGGATATGTTTGTAGAAGATGATGAGCGGGAAATCAATAATCATTAATTGTAATAATTGATTAAAGAGTGAGTCATAGCATGTTAAATGAATTGATGGCATAACTGCAGATAAATTGATTAGGATAAAAGCATAGAAACCCGTTTTTCAGCACTTGTAAATAAGTTTCTCTGAGATCAGTCAATGTCAGCGGGATCACTAGAATGGAGATTCCTACTGAAGCTATCGCTAATAGAATGGAGAACTCAACTACATTCAAAACAATTCCGTCAATGTAGTATGCATTAATTATAATGTCAACTCGTGCACTCTTATTCTCAATTTGTATATTCTAGCTGAAATTTAGGTCTTCTAAACTACCAGGAACCGATAGATATAAAGTGTAAGTCCCAGGTAAAAGTAAGAGTATGACTTTGCCATGTTTCAGAGTTAGATTGTCCATAGAGAATCTAATAGCTGGTAATGTATCATAATAATCCATGTAGATACGATATCGCTGTGCGGAATAGTTAAGATACGATACTAAGAAACTAACATGTGAAAAAGGAAGCGAAATATTTAGTAAATCTGAGTACTCAGTAAGAATATAAGAACCGAGATGTTTTCCTTAGATTATTGTACATCTAAAAATCATTCCTTAATCGTTTTGGTGACTATATTGAGACCTTTCAATTGGTTAGAGAGAGCGAAGGCTTTCTTAAAATCTGCTCTGGCAAACTTTGATGCTGGAAATCTTGAAGTAGCCGCATTTGATGTACATCAAGCGATAGAGTTATCGCTAAAGGCGGTTCATATTCATAAATATGGTTCTCGTCCCTATACGCATAATTTGGTTGAATTAGGTAAAGTTGTTGGTTTCGAGGATCCCAACTTAGAATTTATCTCTCTAATGTATACCTATGCTAGATACCCTGAGGCTCCATTAAAATTGTCAAAAGAGAAATTAAGAGTGATGATCGATGTGGCCAAGAGAGCAATTAAGTTTGCGGAACAGGAATTGGCGAAAGAACCTTAAGCGATTTGTTACCGAGGTTGAAGAGAAGTATAATAAGGTTACAATAATTCTGTTTGGTAGCAGGGCTAGAGGAGATTATAGCGCCTTAAGCGATACTGATATATTAGTTATTCTCGAGAAAGCGAGCATA